>CAZRLQ010000445.1:0-1501 GCA_964600725.1 uncultured Desulfobacterales bacterium | reverse complement strand
GCGGATGGTAATACGCGGCGATTGTTGCCGGGCGCGGAGCGTCCGGCAACAACGATGCTTTTCAGCGGGCGCGGCTTTTTGCGATCCGCTGCAAAAGCTTGGTTATGCCTACACGGTCACAGTCCCATTGTGCCGACTGTCAACTCCCCTTTTTCTGAGACAGCAATCGGGATTTGGGGTTCCTTCAAGATGTATGTCTCGGTTGTGTTCCTCGTAACTTTGTTCATCGAATCAAGGATATAATTCACTATTTCGTCTACCATTTTTTTGACTTCAATAGCATCACTTACGGTAAGTTTTATCTTGTGGGCGGGAAGGAAATGATCTTTATATTCGTCCATGTCGTAGGTATAAAAGAATCCATCTTCCACAAAACATAAGCCTTTCAGAGAATCCTCTACTTTTGAATGGAACAGGCTGTTTCTGTAATTCTTGAGTTTCTTAAAGCCTGA
Organism: uncultured Desulfobacterales bacterium; assembly: GCA_964600725.1. Lineage (GTDB taxonomy): Bacteria > Desulfobacterota > Desulfobacteria > Desulfobacterales > CAZRLQ01 > CAZRLQ01. Next base: position 1,049 of record CAZRLQ010000445.1, on the reverse strand, counting down.
AAGCACCCCTGTAGGTAAATCTCTATCATCATTGAAGCCCTCGCAAAGGACAGACATGAGCCTTAGTTTTTGTTCAAGGTCAAATCTTTGATCTATCCGAAACTCTTTATCTCTAAACTTTTTCTTCAGGAATGCGTGAAATACAAGGTTGATAAACCCCTCAAGAGCCATAAAGAAATAGGAAATCGTGGAACAATAATACATGCCACAAGTGAGCATGTGTTGGTCTATATGCTTTCTTTTCTCCATGTCGTAGAGATCTGATGTCCTTGCATCGTACCTCAGAAACTCCTGACGCAATTCTGCTTCCAAGGTCTCTGCCATACCCAGCATGGTCTTAGCGCTAAGATAATTGGATAGGTAAACATTGAAAAGTAAGTATAGCCGTACCCTTTCCTGCCTTTCAAATTCCTTGGTGGGATTGAATAACTGACTTTTTAGTCTATTCGCCTCTTCGAGCAAAAGATTGATGAATTTCGCTGTTTCCCGGCTGTCGTTCTTTGCGTCCGTTTCAGGAAGGATAATCTGGGCTACATAAAAAATCGTGTTTTTGTCCTTTGTAGCCAACTCTACGATTCCGCCAGATGGTAGCCTAACGAAGAATTTCCAGTTAATAGGGAACGGCTTAGTTTCTCCGGCTTGTATTCCAATAGCAGTTTTCTCGTTTATACCTATAGCTTCCCAGTTGTTCTTTTCACGTGTTTTTCGGAAAAATGCCGTTTGAATGTCGGTTTTGTGTTGGGTGCTTTTGTCCTGGATTTCGCATTCTATTTCTATTGGCATATCGTAAAGGCTTCGTAATAAGCGGTGCCAAAATATGACATGGTATTCTTCAATTGCAGTCTTCTTGTACTCTATGGGATTAACTTTGTAATTTGCCGGTATCTTTGATTTGTCGAGAGCGGGATATCGAGCTACAATCTTTTCTTTAAACTTTTTTCCTATCTCGATTGGCATCTTCAATTCATTTCACCGTTCTTGTTGTGGCATAATTGCCGCGGTTCACAGGCCGCGAGGTACGAGCGGTCCTTTGTGAAACCGCATGTTAG
>CAZRLQ010000444.1:0-1502 GCA_964600725.1 uncultured Desulfobacterales bacterium | reverse complement strand
AATCCCTTTCTCGACAAAAACTCAGAAGAAAAAAAGCTCATCGCGGATTAGCGTGGCGGATTAGCGTGAAAAGCCGTTTTTTTCAAATGTCCAATACTTTTTGATGCAATCACCCTGGAACCTAAACAATATGATATTTACACTCCCAAACTGTATGTGTTAAGCTTCTTTTCATAAACACTCCTTTCGTATCAGGCCGCGGATTCAGCACTGCCGCTATCGTACGGAAGGGGTGTTTATGTCAAATACTATAGCATAGCTTTTGCCATTCTCCCCGGCGCAGCCGGGGGATTGGCGTTGGAGTTACGAAAAGATGTGCAAAGATTTTTGCATTCTTTCGGTTTTAAAACAGCTTATTGGATGCGGTTTAAAGCTCTTCCGGCGTAAAAGCTGTTACATCATCGATTTTCGTAGTATCCGCAAAAAGCATGACAAGTCGATCTATGCCGAGTGCGTTTCCTGAGGCATTCGGCATAAATTTCAAGTTTTCCAGAAACTTATCCGGAGTTGGGTATATCTCTTTTCCCAACTGAGAGCGTCTTTTTCGTTCAATCTTAAAGCGCTTTTTCTGTTCGTTATGATCGGTAAGTTCAGAAGAGGCATTGCAAAGTTCAATACCCGCAATATAGAGTTCAAAACGCTCTGCGATCTGGGTGCTTCCTGGTTTCAGCCTTGTAAGAGCGCTGTCGCGTGCAGGATAATCATAAAGGAAAAGAGGTCTTTCCCTGGCGAGCAATGGTTCTATTTCAAGAGCCATAATTTCCTCAAAAGAGTTGTTCAAAAGAGCATCTTTCATCGATATTGGAGCAAATTTATCAAACGCCTCAGCTACAGTTATCCTCTCCCATGGTTTTTTCAGGTCAATCTTTTCACCTTGATAGGTTATAAGGTCCTTTAAACCGATCCTGCTGGCTACAAATCTCAAAAGCTCTTCAGACTGATCCATCATCTGCAGATAATTACTCTCCACACAATACCATTCAAGAATGGTGAATTCGGGAAGGTGACGCTTCCCCCTTTCTTTTTGCCGAAAACACCGGCAAACCTGGAATATGCGGCTATATCCGGCTGCAAGCAGCCATTTCATGTATAATTCAGGAGACGTATGTAAAAACCAGCTCCCTGACAATTCCGCGTCAATATTTGCTTCAGGTATAGGTGCGGGAATCCGGCAAGGCGTCTCTACTTCCAGATATCCTTCATTAAGGAAAAAGGTTCGGACAGCCTGAATTATCGCAGCCCTTAACTCCAGATTCTTTCTTATCGATACCTGTCTGAATAGTCTTTGGTTCATGGCTTGTTGTTTACAGAACGCCTGTTCATACTTATAATGACAACTCAATATTGATCCCCTATAGTCTATATAACTTCCCAAATCGGGCATCACAGATTCAAGCCATCTTTGCTCTGTCTAAAACCACAAAGATATTGAGATAGCGCACTATTCCTTCAACTTTTGTGCCTATTTTCAGATCGGGCAAATCGAACAAACCTGACCTGAA
>CAZRLQ010000443.1:0-1503 GCA_964600725.1 uncultured Desulfobacterales bacterium | reverse complement strand
AAAAACCGAACCCTGCGGAAGCAGCGCTTGCAGAATTTAGGTACAATAAACTCGGCTGTCCGGTCTTATTGAAAAGTTACATCCAATTGAGCAAAACCACATAAATGGGTCCGTAGATTACGCAAATTGGGATAGGTTGGAGAAGATAGACTGAAACCGGTGTGCTAAATCGAATAGGAGTAAAAAAGCATGTCTGCATTAATGGATGAAGATAAAAAACTTCTTATTAAGCTGGCTCGTTCCGCCATAGAAAATAAACTCGATACAGGTTCAAAAATTGATAAGCCAAAAGAGACATCTCCTGTTTTGGATGAAAAACGGGGCTGTTTTGTATCTTTGCATAAAAACGGTCTTTTAAGAGGATGTATCGGGGTAATCGAAAACCCTCCTTCGCTGGTTTCCGGCGTAATTGATAATGCATTGAGTGCAGCGTTTCATGATCCACGTTTTTCTCCGCTGACAAAGGAGGAATTGCCTGATGTAGATATTGAGGTAAGTGTGCTAACCGTACCGAAAATTCTGGATTTTAAAGATGGCGAAGATCTAAAAAGAAAATTAAAACCAGGCGTTCACGGGGTTATACTTTCAAGAGGATATAATAGTGCCACATTTCTTCCTCAAGTATGGAATCAATTCGATGATAAGGAAGAATTTCTGGAAGCCCTTTGCCTAAAAGCAGGGATGGAAAGGAAATGCTGGATGAACAAAAAGACTACAGTGATGGTATACGAAGCAGAATATTTTTCTTAAAGCTTTTGGCTCATCGCAGATCAGTAAGAAATTTTGCCATTATATTTCGCGAAAATCCAAACCGTGCATGAGCGCCGCTTTTACCTAATATGCTGCGTTATTAAACGCCTGCAGAATTTAGGTAATAAATAAACAGAATCTCCACAATAATGCGCGATGCTCCATTATTGTTTTATTTTCAAGCCATCTTTATCCGATATTCAAACACAAAATCCTCGAAATTAAGCAGCTATTCCTTTGGGTTTTATGTCTTCAGATCGGCCAAATCCAATCTGAATCTTAAGTTTGGGGTGCCTAAACAGTCTATTTGGTTTGCTTCATTCCGGGTCTCTCTTATCTGATTTAAAGCCAGTCAAGGCAAGTGTTTCATTCAATATTGCCAGGACCGAAAACTGATCAAAGAAAGTAGCCCCAAAAGCAGGTTTTTAGACATCCCACTTAAGTCTTTGGAATTGAGGAAATTATTTTGCCTTCATTTTCCTGATTTGAAGAGTCCGCAATGAACCGATAATTTTTTTACAATAGTTTGCAATAAATCCCAATAAAATCATAAGGCTGACGCTGACAAGTCCTCACTTACCACTCAATACTCATAACCCAAAACTCAAAGTAGAACGAAACGATTCGTTTGACTATTAGCCTGCTGGATTCAAAGCTTTTGCGGGAATCCATTAGCTATTATCCAAAGTTGTTGAGAACTTACATAATTTGAGGATATACGCGAAATAAGATTTTGTGTAAAATTATCAAAGG
>CAZRLQ010000442.1:0-1513 GCA_964600725.1 uncultured Desulfobacterales bacterium | reverse complement strand
CACCTGCCTGCCGCAGGCAGGTCTTCGGCAAACCCGACGCTTGCAGGATTTAGGTGATAAATTAAATCATATCTCTGAAAATTAGCGAAAGGTGTGCCTCCTGTTATCTGGTTTCAGGTCGGGAAGCTTTTTATTTCTCGCTCTTTAAAGGCTCAACGAGCAGTGTCAGGCTGTCTTGTCCGGTTATTTTAACATACTCTCCTTTTTCAATTATATTTTCAGACAGGGTCTCTGCTTTCCAGTATGTACCATTGAAAAAGACCTTGCCGAATTCTCCTTTTGTAAAGCTTTCCTTGGCCATTGCCTTTTTACCTATAAAATTCTCGGTCAGATCTTTTACAGCCTCTTTTTTAAAAGAGACCCTTTTTCTCAAAAAAACAAGCGATAAGATTGAGCATAAAAGAAAAATTAATATCTGAAAAAAAATTCCTAAATCAAATGCCAGCAGCAAAAGGGCAGTACACCATGCGCCGATGCCGAAAAATATAATAATCAGACCGGGCAAAGCGAATTCTCCCAGCACACATGCCAGGCCGATTATAAACCATACCATCGCCGGTTCCTTAAATAATTCAGGATGTGCCATATACCCTCATCCGATCCTTTCTTTATCATTAATAGTTAATAATTTGCGCCAAATCAGCCGGATGTACCTGCCACAAGCGTCTTCACAAACAAATTAAAGGCATCTACAATGTCCCGACAAGCTTTAAGCCCATCAAGAAGCTTAGGAACAGAAACGAAATAACTTCCCCAATTAAGCATCATAGCTTCAGGCCATCTTATCCTGATTTTCAATCACAAAAATATTGAAATAGTTTAACTATTCCTTCAACTATTGCATGCTGTGCGATTAGCTTTTAGCATTGGGAAGTTATAGTGACAAGAGATGCTAAAAACTCAAGGTATGGGATAAAGCTCATCGTTTTACACTACAGGTCTTCTGAAATCAGAAAAGACCTTCCTTCTGACAAACAATAAAGATGTTGGGAAGATGTCGGACAGTTTTATCCAAAAGGTGACAGTCAACCACTAAAAACTAATAGCTAACAGTTAATCGCTAACCTCACTGGTTGAATTTTGTGATTTTAAACCGAGTAAACCTGATCCAAATATATACTCCTACTTATGGAAGTTATTTCGTCCCCGTTCCTTATGGACTTTATAAAAAACATTCAGGGCAATTGCATCAAAATCCCAGATTCTTAAAAATCAAATAGTTACGTAATACAGAAAGTAGCTTGGTCTAAGATATTCCCCATTGTCAAGACAAAAACAAGGTTTTTTAAGGTGCGCTTTTGAGCTAAAAATAATCCTGAAGATTAAAAAAATAAAATATATGCCTGTTTGTCGTAAAAATATTCATAAATAACTTAACTGATTGATTTAATAAATAATAACATTACTCTAAAATATTTATAATTTTTCTACATCTTATTAAGATACTGTTAAAATTTAAGGTTCATCCGGCTAAAGCGTGCTTTTGAAGTTGCAATGTGAAGGTAGTGGGCAT
>CAZRLQ010000441.1:0-1535 GCA_964600725.1 uncultured Desulfobacterales bacterium | reverse complement strand
TATTAAAAGCATAATTTTCTTTTTGAAAATAGTTTATGCAGGTTTTAGGTGTAATCAGTAATGTCCGCTTAGATTCTTGCATAACCTGTTAAAAGCGGTTTAAGAAAAAATCTGTTCCTTAATAAGTAATAATTCATTTAGTGTCAAACCAGATAAATTCGATTTTCAACCAGCTTGTCAACAAGTTTTTAACAATTTATATCTTATTAATTTAATTAGTTTTATTTGTGCTTAATCATTCAACACTTTAAAATTATGATCTTTTTAAGACAAAATTATTTTGTCAATTATTTTAGGTTAATTCAAAGATATTATACAATTTGTAAACAAATTCTTTTCTTCAATTTGCTTCAAAAAGCTTCTTTTTTTTTTTTTTTTTAAAAATTTAACCGGCCGGTATTTGTACAATAAACTTGGCCTTGCATTCAATGCCGATTTTGCTTATAATTTATATTAAATTAGCCATAACTTACTGAAGCCGATGACCATCGCGTTCACTGCATATACAGGCGCGACAGAGCGGGCAAAAGGGGATGTTTTCAGACAGGCGCTTTCCTGGGTAGCCGGTTAAAACCGAATTATATGGAGGTATAATGAAATGAAAAACGTATTTAGAGGTATGGTATTTGAAAATTTCAGCAAGGCGGCAACCGCATGGCTTGAGGACTGGAGCCTGAACAAGGGAGGCTGTCCTCATTTAGCTGAATCTTTAAGCGATCTGCCGGCTGAATCTCCAGAAGAATGGTCAAAAACAGCTTTAACGAATATTCCATCTTTTCATTGCGGCAATTGCGAGGCTCAGTTCGCTGAAAAGAGGCATAAGCTTATTGTGAAAAGAATTTTAGAAGATGTTCAAAAAATACCGGATGAATCAAGCAACATCTGGCAGATAAATCCGGTGGCCAAACGAAGACGAAAAGGGAAAAAATCAATTTGGAACTGGTCGTAATATCAGTCACCAACTTAAAGCGGGACAATGTATATAGGGCACCGACCATCTTACGATCATGCGAATACAAGCTTCACCCCTGCATTGTTACGATAAAACAATAATAACCCTATGACAAATGAAAATTCCTGTATTGCTTGATTTTGATGCACTCGTAAAAAGTCCCAACATTTTATTTTGGCCACAGCATATAGTTGCTCGATCTGTTTACCAATCAATATGTTGCGGCAAAAAATTGATTTTTCGACTTTTTACGAAACTATCAAGTTTAGGCTTATCTTTTCCTGTCGTCCTTACAGGACTTCCTGATCTGCGTTCATCTCATCCCGGCAATAAATTGCCGGGCTATTTTCGAATATCCCTGACGGGACAAAACGATGCTTCCACCAACTCACAGATACGTACGCCATGAACCATTATTGCAGACTGATGGTCTTTATCCTGTTAATAAGTGTGACTAAAAAATGGGATTTCCTATACTATCAAGTCAATGTCATTAACTTAAGGAAGATTTAAACAATATCTCTTGAGATTTTAATTAGTTATGCTATATATAATTATATATTTTCAGCAAACATTAACCCTT
>CAZRLQ010000440.1:0-1548 GCA_964600725.1 uncultured Desulfobacterales bacterium | reverse complement strand
ATATGGCTTTGTCATCAATAGATAGACTTGTTGAAAAATTTAAAAAATATTATCCTTCGGATCTTCCTATGGCCATAGTTTACTATGCGGGTTATTCAGAAAAAGAGAAGGTTCTAAAGAGCAAACTTGGGACAATTTTGAATGATGTAAGCAAAATCAAAGAAAAGTGGATGGGACTTCTGATCATTGGAGAATGTGCCAGATAATAATGCCGGCATTTAACAAAAATAATCCGTGAAATCCGGGCCTAAAAAGTAATATAGAAACTGACTGTGAAAAACAAATTAAACAACCATGATCTCAAGAGAGAAATCGGTTTCTTTTCGGCAACGGTTTTGGTGATTGCCAACATGATCGGAACCGGAATATTCACGAGCTCCGGATTTGTCATAGAAGAGCTTGGAAATCCCCAAACCATGCTTCTTTGCTGGTTTGTGGGTGGTATATTCGCTCTCTGCGGGGCTCTGTGTTACGGGGAACTGGGGGCTATGTTCCCAAAAGCAGGGGGAGAATATGTTTTCTTGCGGGAAAGCTTCGGCAAAGCCGTAGCATTTCTTTCGGGTTGGATCTCTTTGATCGTCGGATTTTCAGCGCCTATTGCAGCGGCTTCCATTGCCTTTGCCACATATATTTTCGGCGCGCTACCTGATTTTCCCGGCTTGCAATTCGCACTACCCGTTTTTGGCCTCAATATTTTTACCATATCAGCGGTCACCATTATGGCCGGCTTTGTGATTATTATTTTTTCGCTGACTCATTTTCACAGCCTTTGGCTCGGCACGAGAGTTCAAAATGGATTGACTATTTTCAAAATAGGGCTAATCGTTATATTTGTTGTAGCTGGACTTTTTCTCGGTCACGGCTCAATACTCAACTTCTCTGAAAGGCTGGAAATAAGCTCGGTGTTTCAAGATAAGTTCGCCGTTTCGTTGATCTTCGTCTCGTTTGCTTATAGTGGGTGGAATGCCGCCGCTTACCTAGGAGGTGAGATCAAAAGGCCGAGCAGAAACCTACCTCTTGCCCTTTTTATCGGGACATTCTTGGTCATGTGTCTTTATCTGTTCTTGAACTTCGTTTATATCTACGCACTTCCTGCAAAGGAGATGAGCGGGGTCATTGAAGTCGGGGCAAAATCTGCTGTTTTTTTGTTTGGCCAAGATATTAGCAAATATTTTAGCGGGGCCATTGCCATAGGACTTCTTTCAGTTTTAAGCGCCATGATTATGACGGGACCGAGAGTTTATTATGCCATGGCAAAAGATGGTGTCTTCTTTGAAATTTTTGGCAGGGTAAACAAGGTTCACAGAACTCCGGCATACTCTATTTTCCTGCAAGCAGGTATTGCAATTGTTATGGTCATCTCTGCCTCTTTTGAAAAGCTGCTTTTATACATCGGCTTTACTCTGTCATTATTCGCAACACTGACAGTAGTGGGAATGATGGCGCTCAGGATCAGAAAACCTGACCTCCTGTGCCATTACAAAACATTTGGATATCCTGTTACTCCAATGCTTTTTATATCTGGAAATCTTTGGATTATCTATTATT
>CAZRLQ010000439.1:0-1548 GCA_964600725.1 uncultured Desulfobacterales bacterium | reverse complement strand
TATATTCTCAACCGCTTCTTCAAAAGTATCCCCTTCAGAAATACAGCCGGGAAGCGACGGCACATAAACCGTAAAACCGCCCTCTTCAGCGGGTTCAAAAACTGCTTGAATTTTCTTCATTCTTCCATCTACTTATGATTCATAAATTTCTACTGTCCGGCTTATCCCATATTTTCAACTGTAATTTCAACCTTTGCAACATTGCAGTCATTTACCACACCACTTCTATTGCCGATTTGTCCATCCTGATGCCGTAGCGGGTATTCGGCCGCGAGCCGACAGAGGCGATCTCCAGGCTTTCAAGGGCATATGCCCCGAACCTGTCACGCAGATTTTCCTTGATTCTGCTTTTATATGTCCTGAAATTTTCATTATCCAGGCCAATTATGCCGCCGTCTTTCATTTCGTTTAACGGTCTGCCTCTGCTTACATTTTTGTAAATTTCAGTTATTTCATCCTGTTTTTTAAAAACCGTTTGAACATCAATGAAACATTCAGTGCAATTTCCGCAGGATTCAACCTGTTTTGAGCAGTTTTTTTTCCGCATAATGAAAAATGCATAAAGCGCCATGCGGGCCGGCATAAGATCCAGCTCAATGGTTTTATATATAACCTTGCAGGTTTTAAGATTAACGGTCAATCCGGATTTTTCTTCCCTGATGATCGAAAGCATCAATGTTGCCGGATCTTTCGGCTCTTTCAGAAAATCGTCTGAAAGCATGTTTCTGACAGAGAAAAAAGGTATCGGGATCAGGTTTATTTTTGCAAATCTTGTTTCCTTGAAAAACGGCTCGCCCTTCTGGTCTATAAGTTTTATGGCCGCCGATTCTTTGGGAGGATAATAAAATTCACGGCTGCTTTCAAATTCAGGCGGGACAAGCACATGATAAAGGCGGTCCTGGGGTCTTCCGTACATTTGAGCCGCAATGGTCAGACACGAACTCATGGTTTTGCGTCCTCCTGCCAGGGAAAAAAAGACCGCTGTTTCAGGATCTTTTGTGAACAAAAATGCAAGTTCCATACATTTTTTTAAAAGCCTTTCATTATGCAGTTCATTTTCAATATCGCCGGCTTCAATTCCATGTTCATCGGTTACCACGTGAATGTTGGCGGACCCGAAATCTATCGATTCGGGCAATATGCTGTATTCTTCAAGATATCTGTAATAGTGCCCTTTTCCGCCGGCCAGAAGTCCGGTATAAATTTTTTCCTTTCCGTCCCTTGTCGTGATTACATGAATTGCGTCAACCCGGCGGTCAGTCTGATGCAGCGCATACAGGGTTTCTGTTATAACCTGTGGGCTGAGGCCGGTCACGGCTAATAATATATTTTTCATCTCATAAAATATTAACTCAATTGTTCTGTTTTTATTTTTCCAAGGCCGAAAGCGGTCTGCTTGCCTAAATGCGCCTTTTCGCAAAACCTTATAAGGGGAAGATATTCCCCTATCTTTCCCTTGTAGGTCACGGAGCCTGTAATTCCGCCCATGAGCATGCTTTTTTCCTGGCGAAACGAGTATCTTTTCCAGTCAAACCATTTTAAATTCGA
>CAZRLQ010000438.1:0-1554 GCA_964600725.1 uncultured Desulfobacterales bacterium | reverse complement strand
ATATAAAACCGGAATTCATAAACAAATAGGGTAGTGCTTAAGAAGTAGTGGTGAGTTCACTATAGACAGCTCTTTAGATAAGTGGTAAATAAAAAATATACCAATTTATCTAAAGGGGAAAATATGCATTGCCCGAAATGTAATTCACAAAATGTGATCAAAAATGGCGGTATTCATAATGGTAAGCTGAAATTCATGTGCAACAATTGTAGCAGACAATTTGTTGAGAATCCGACAAAAAAAATTATTTCTGAGGAAACTTGGGGATTAGTCGAAAAGTTACTATTAGAAAAGATTCCAATAGCAGATATTTCAAGAGTTACCGGAATCTCGGAGCCATGGCTGCAAAGATATATAAATGATAAATACGAAAACATTGATCAACAAATAAACGTTGTAAGGAAAAAGGGCCGATTAACAATTCAGTGTGATGAAATGTGGTCATTTGTTGAAATGAAAAGCAATAAAAAATGGATTTGGCTTGCAATTGATGTAGGCTCAAAACAAATTGTGGGTTCTATGTTGGCAGTCGTGACCGTGTAGGAGCCAAAGGGCTTTGGGACCCGTTGCCGCCGGTTTATCGGCGGTGCGCTGTTTGTTATACAGATTTTTGGGCAGCCTGCGAAGAGATCTTTCCAACCAAAAGGCACAAAGCCGTGGGGAAAGAGAGTGGAAAAACAAACTACATTGAAAGATTTAATTGTACAACGCGTCAAAGAATCTCTCGGCTCGTAAGAAAAACGCTTTCCTTTTCAAAGAAATTAGAAAATCATATTGGTGCAATTTGGAATTTTATCCACCATTGTAATGCTGAATTGGAATTTGGGAGCGCTTGAATACAATCACTACATGTTAAGCACTACCTTAATTTTTATTAGGAGGCTGTCCGAGAATGAGAAATTTTTTACAAGGTCAAGAAAGGCGAAGATTTTAACCACAGGAATACACCCACGTATTTTGAGGATTAAAATCTTCGCCTGACCTGTCTGTATGCGCCTGCCTGTCGCGGTTGCGACGCAGACAGGGACACGCTCAGACAGGCACAGAGATTGCGGAAAATAGCCATTCCCAGACAGACTCATAGATAGATTTGCGCCCGTAGCCCAGGGGATAGGGCGTCAGCCTCCGGAGCTGAAGATCGCAGGTTCGAATCCTGCCGGGCGTACCAATCAATACCAGCTTATTTAGACCTTCGAACGGTTTTATCTTTTTCATTATATTTATATCTTACGTTTCGCTAATTTTTTATGCTTATCGAATTAAAATATGTTATGTTCAGACCGCAAGTGCCTAAGCAGGTTATGGTATGCTTTTTGGTGAGCTGATTGATAATCCGGGGCTGCCCAGGGTAATTTGTATCTCTTTTTAGTTTTTCCGTTTCTCTATAAAGAACTTAAAATTTTGGTTCATCGCGGATTAGCGTGAAAATTTTTCCTTAATCAGGGAATGAGCTTGAGCTAAGGTGATCAAACAAATCAGCATTGAACGTAGAAGTGGCCGTCATTCCCGCGAAAGCCAGAATGACGTTAAGTCCTTTTCATATTCATATATACA
>CAZRLQ010000437.1:0-1560 GCA_964600725.1 uncultured Desulfobacterales bacterium | reverse complement strand
TGGTTGACCATCGGGGCTCTGGGATTTGTAATTGGAATATGCGCTTTTATAGATTTCAAAATCGCATTTTTCTTGGCAGGCGGCTGGTTTGTTTTATTGATGTGGGCCTGTTTGCACCTATTTCCGGCTTTACAGCTGATAAAACGATTTCGCTTTGAGTTTTATGGAATGAGTATTTATTCCGAGCTTCCTGTTGATCCACAATTGATAGGAGCGCAGGTAAATGAGGTTTATGAGACTTTGAAATATGTCACCAAAGATTATATCACTTTGCCCCGGTTTCGGGCCTATTGTAAAGGTATTTTTGTCTTTTTGATGTCCGAGCTGGATGAAACCGCGTTTGAGGTTATTTTCGGGATTTCCTTAACCGAAGCTTACAGAAAATGCGGCGGTAAGCTGGTTATTGCCCGCTATGATGGCAAAAAGCTGTGGCTCCGCCGCCCGTTATTAAAAATAGTATGCGAGCTTATCGCGCAAAAAATGACTGCTCCTTCCGATGTGATAACTTTGGTGCGCAAGGAATTAATAAGAAACAAGTTGACATGGGGTTTGTAATTGATTAAAAATGGAAGCAGAAAGGAGTTAAGTAATGCCGCGTAAGAAAAAGACTGATGACTCTAAGATCAAAAAGGTCAAAAAATCTGAACCAACTCCAACCGTAAGTCCCTCTCCAGAGCCTGATATAAGCTTTTTAGAATCAGTAACGATACCAGGATCCCTGGGGGAGCGGCTCAAGCTACTTTTGGCTTCCGATACTTCTTTTGTAGTTTTGAAAGAACAGATCATTGATATATTAACCACTGCTCAGAAAGCGGGTCTTGGTCAATATTCGGAAATAATCAAGAAACTTGGAGGTAAGTAATGTCGAAACAGCATACAATCGATATGTTGCGCCATTTTATCGAGGGAGTTCCTTATGGCAGCCATGATAAGCTGATGAGGGAATTCCTATTAAAGTTTTTCAATGACAATTATAAACAAACCGTTGTTCTGTATGTTAACGGTTCTACGGGAGATGACGGGAATCCGGGAACTATTTCGGCAAAGCCCAAGAAAACGATTCAGGGCGCGATTGACGCCCTCCCTCTGGATTACGAGGAGGCTTATATTATCTGCTCAGCAGGCACATATGCTGAAAATGTGAAAATAACCAAGCCGGCGGCAGGAACTCTTCATATTATTGGTTCTCTATCTGTTGTGGCTACCGCAACCCTTGGAACCAATGCCTATGATGATACGGCCAGTCCGTACCATATAATAGAGGCCACCGGGCTGTTTACTGCAGCTAATAAACCTGAAGAGTGTCTTCTTCGGGTTGATTGGGGTGGTGGAAGTTACGAATATATCAAAATTTTATCAAGGATAAGCGACGATAAGGTTGAAGTCGGGCCGAATCTGCCTGCGGGAAAAAATGCCGGTGATTATGATGGCAAGACGGTTGCTCTTGTAAAACCTTCCGGTATTATTCAACCTACCAGCGGAGATGCAATTACTATTTATGATAGCAGCGCGGGAGCAAACGGATCTGTCTTTTTGGGTTTTGTTAAAGCGGTTGGAACC
>CAZRLQ010000436.1:0-1589 GCA_964600725.1 uncultured Desulfobacterales bacterium | reverse complement strand
AACACTGCCGGATATAGTATGCTGTGCAGCCTGAACCACTATAATTTGGCCAAAGTCGAGTATAGCTGCTCTGAATTTTTTCCTTCAAGGCTTTGCTTAGCCATTTCAACAAGCTGGTTAATCTTTTGCCCTGGTACTGGTTCCGTTTTAGTGTATTATTGGTTTTTGACTTTTTTCTTTTTTTTAGCCATAAAATTTTCTTTATGAACTCGTTAGTCAAAGGTTCTCTGAGAAACTTTCTTTTCCATCAGATACTTTTTTCCCGAAAATCTTGGCTCCTAATATGCTGATTTCATATAACAGCATAAGAGGAAAAGCCATCATGATTTGCGTAACCACATCGGGCGGCGTTAAAATTGCTGAACCTATAAAGAATAAAAGAAGTGCATATTTTCTGTTTTTTTTCAAAAAATCTGTGGAGACTATCCCAAGTCTGGCTAAAAAAGTAATGATAAGCGGAAGTTCAAAAACAATTCCAAAGGCAAGTAAAAGCTTTATTGAAAAGCTCAAATATTCACGCATGGAAGGAAAAGGCATTATGGTTTCAGTGGCAAAACCAAGAAAAAATTTGAAACCAAATGGAAAAACAATAAAATATCCAAAAAGAGCACCGCAGATAAAGAAGATTGAAGAAAGAAAAACAATTGGAAGAAGCATGCGCCGTTCATTTTTATATAGCCCCGGAGCTGTAAATATCCAGAATTGATAAATAATAACGGGAGCGGCGAGCAGTAAGCCTGAAAAAAAAGCAACCTTTATATATGTAAAGAAAGCTTCGGGAAGAGCTGTATATATAAGCTTCCCTTCTGTCCCCATAACCGATACAAGCGGATTAATCAATAATTGAAAGATTTTTTCTTTGAATCCGTACGAACATACAAACCCTATACCGACAGCGATAAAACAGACGATCAGACGTCTTCTAAGTTCTTCAAGGTGGACTGTAAAAGGGATTTTATCATCATTCATCTTTTAAAGATCTTTTGTTGTTCTGTTTATTTTGCTTGCGATCAGCAATCTTCGTAAAATTTTGAGTTTTATTTTTAGATACAATCTCTGCATTGATTGTATCTTTTATATTTTCGTTTATATCACCAAATGTTTGTTTAACATCCTCTAGTTCATTATCAATTTTTATTGTTTCTTTAAATTCAGTTGTAGTTTTCTTAAATTCACCAATAGCCCGGCCCAGGGATTTTGCAAGATCCGGAAGTTTCTTAGGCCCGATTACAATTAGAGCTATTGCCAGAATTAAAAACATTTCCGGCATGCCAATACCAAACATAATAAGCCTCCTGATAAACAGCTTATTAAAGTCGGTTTAATCCTCTTTTTTGCCCAATCTCGCCTCCTTGACTCTAAACAAGATTGAAGTTTTTAGACCGGCTTTAAAAAACGCGGATGAAATAAATTGTACAATAGAGAAGTCTGGTTCAGCCAGTACTTTTCATGAAGAATTTATTTGTTTGTTAAGAGATGAGACCAAAAAAGTTTTTTGTTCAACTTTAGGTTATAAGATCTTCTGATAAACCCTTATCATAATTTTTTTACAAATACATTTTTTGCATAGAAGTGTCAAGTTGTACTCG
>CAZRLQ010000435.1:0-1590 GCA_964600725.1 uncultured Desulfobacterales bacterium | reverse complement strand
TTTGATTTGTAATCGGAAATCACCAAAAAAATCCCGAGCGGTATGCCCATAAACCCGTCTTCATAGAAAAAAGTTTCTCTTGATACAATTATTCCATTCCTAAAACCGAGCTTCCTCATTAATCTAATGTCGCTAATGCCGGCATTTTTTTGATACTTCACTTCAACCGGCATCAAGCGCTCATCTTTTTTGATCAAGAAATCGATCTCCCCTTTATTCCTAAAAAACATGATATTGGCCCTGGTCCAGTCCGTGCTCTGGTATTGCCTGAAAAGTGCATTTGCAACCAGCATTTCAGCAAGGCAGCTTTTGAACAGTTCATCCCGCACCTTTTCACAGCTTTTTTCGTAAAATATAAGCCACCCTTCAGCCCAGCCACGAAGAGTCCATAAGATAAAAGGATCTGAAAAGTAGGCTTTTTTCATTTTTTTGATGCGTGGCATCCCGGTATTCAAATCAACCTGGTAAAGAACTCTGAGCACAAAGGAATCCTCAAGCGATAAAATATGCTCTGAAACGGTCTTATGGGCCCCCACATCTATTTTTTTTGCAATGGTGTCCCAGCCAAAGGTGGATACAGATATTTTCAAAAGCTCTGATACGATCTGACGCGCTGTTCTTTCATTTTTGCCTGCCTTGACGATGTCACCCCGGATCCACTGGAGATATAACTCATAAACATCCGGATCAATCGTATTGTTCTGCGAGTGCCGGTTAATGGCCCTCAAAAATCCTCCGCTGAGCAGGTACCGGTTCAGGAGACGATTCAAAAGGACCAGATGAACCTTCAAGGCATGAAGTTCCTGATATAGTTCTTTGGTTATCTTAAAAGGATCAAAGGGCGGCGCATTACTAAGAAGGCTGAATGTCTCCGGCGATACCAAGGATACAAATTCGCGAAAAGAGGCCGGTAATAATATTTTGTCAAGGTTGGTCCCGCTTCCCCTCCGCCCGGGAAGCCTCTCTATTCCAGTTCTCAGGTCCGATGCGCTTGAGCCGGAAAGGATAATTGCCGTGTTTTCCAGGACGCCTGTATCAACGAGATATTTAATCCCTCTTTGCCATTGTTTGATACCTGTTATTTCATCTAAAAAAATAAAAGCCCGTTCCGGTGGATTCGGCAGGCCGTTTATAAAACCAAAATAGGTTTCAAGCAGTTCGATGATCTCTTTGTAGGAATCAATATTATCCGAGCTATAATAAAGAACCTGTTCTTTTGAAATTTGCGGATTATCAAGCAGCTTTTTGATCATCAGCTTGAGCATGGTGGTTTTACCAACCTGCCTTGGGCCGCGCAAGGTATAGATATGGAAGGTCGAAAGATCGAACTGGTCCATCAGGGCAGGTTCCCACTGTATGCCTTGCCTGCTAAATTCCCTGATCTTTGGGTCATTGGCAATGAGAGATTTAGACTGCCACCAGATATTCTGATTGATAAGGTGATTGATCATAGTGATATTATGGATATCAAGTTAGTTCTTATTGTTGATACTTACAATATCATATTTGGCATGTCAACAATTTTCGGTAGCTTTCTGCCCGGCCAGACTTGATGGTTTCGTAAAATTGGTGCCGTAAAATCAATTTTGG
>CAZRLQ010000434.1:0-1592 GCA_964600725.1 uncultured Desulfobacterales bacterium | reverse complement strand
AGCATAAAACACCAGCGAAACATAAGTTAGAAGTAAATCTTGTATCTAATTATTTATGCAATTACTGCATCTTGCCGAAGAGATAACCATTGATAATTCTGCAACATTATCAATTCTGCCTTTGATTGTCGATATATCTATTCAAACTTCCCTGAACATAACCTTCAAGATCTAAAGTTATATGAGAAAATCCGATCTCTTTAAATTTTTTGACAAGCATTGTTCTGGTCTGTTCATCTATCAACTTTATCAATTTATCGGCGTTTACCTCTATTTTTGCTATATTGCCATGATGCCGGACACGGCAGGCTGTAACGCCAAGACTTGAAATAATATTTTCAGCTTTTTCCACCATTTTAAGAGCTTTTAGAGTGATCGGAGTTCCATAGGGTATTCTTGTGGCAAGACAAGGCATAGATGGTTTGTTCCATGTTTTTAAATTCATCATTTTTGAAATAAGACGGATATCATCTTTTGTCAAACCTGCGTCAACCAATGGAGATAAAATTCCCATTTCAAGGGAGGCTTTATGTCCCGGACGGAAATCTTTAAGATCGTCCATATTGGCTCCATGGGCCACTTTCTGAATGCCCATGTTTGATGCAAGCTGCAAGATATCAGCAAAGAGACTTTTTTTGCATATATAGCACCTGTCTTCATGGTTTGCCAGAAACTCAGACTGGTTCATCTCATTTGACTGAACGACAATATGTTTAATATTGAAATCATGTGTAAATGCTGCGGCCTCTTCGATTTCCCGCACAGGGTGTATAGGTGATTTTGCTGTTACAGCGATAAGATTATTTTTTAACACTTCAAGTGAAACAGCGAGAAGAAAGGCGCTGTCAACGCCACCGGAAAATGCAACGATCAAGGAATCAAATTCACTGAGAATTTTAACCAGATTCTCTTTTTTTACCTTCAATTTTGATAGAGCCGCCATAGTTTCTGTTAACTTTGAATAAAACTGATTTTCGGCAATTAAGATATCCGGTACCTTGCCATTTGCAGATGACTCTTTTTGCACTTGGGACAACGGCTGGGGCGGGTGAAACGCTGCCTCTCCTTGAAAATATAGCCGCACTGTAAACACTGAAAAGGTCTGGTGATGAGTTTTTTCTTTTGCACTGAAACTGTTCGTGCTATATGGACAAGATGCTCGTAAATATCTTTTTCCTGTACGGCCAGGGTCTTTGAGATTTCCCTGACGCTCATTTCATCTTCACTCAAAAGAGAGATTATCTGTCTGCGAATTGTTTGCATCTGATTCATATTCGTGTCCTGGTGAAATCATGCGATCTGGTCGTGACATCTATCGTATCGCATGCAGAAGATAAGGAATCCTTTTATTTGCCGTTGTTTTTTCTTCAAAAAGATTATTTATTGTTATATTCGGTTTCGCAAGTTCTTTTTTATTAATTTTGAACAATATCCCAAACAACATCATATTCCATGCCGAAGCAGTCGTAAATTAGACGATCCCTCATTTAAATTAGTGCACCTTCGGTGCGAACATAAGTGCCTACGAGTGAACTAAAATATATTAAAGTGGCCTAAAGTGAAGGAATACGCCTTTTAATTTTTTACCTAAA
>CAZRLQ010000433.1:0-1600 GCA_964600725.1 uncultured Desulfobacterales bacterium | reverse complement strand
TTTTTAACCTTTTGGATGAAACAAACCGAATATTGTCAGACCCCTTAAGAAATCAAAATCTCAAAACTAATTAACGGAAATGCGGGCTAAAGCTAAAGCCCCGCTGATTCATCAAATCCAAGCATTATATTCATATTCTGTACAGCCTGGCCCGCCGCCCCTTTTACCAGGTTATCGATTGCCGAAATCAGAATCAGACGGTTTTTTCGTTCATCCAGCCTGCACCCTATGTCGCAAAAATTGGTTTTTTTGACATATAATGTGTCAGGCAGCATACTCTCCTGGTATATACGAATAAATGGACATTCTGAATAAAATGAGACAAGACAGTCCATTATATCTTCACGACATATCTTCTCAACAGTATCGGCATATATGGTTGACAGCATTCCACGCGTCATGGGAACAAGGTGAGGAACAAAGGTTATGTCCACCGGTTTTCCTGCTTCCAGGCTGAGCACTTCATCTATCTCGGGATTGTGCCTGTGTTCGGCCACCTTGTATGCCTTGAACGACTCGCTGACCTCGCAAAAATGGGTCGTAAGAGCCGGAGAACGTCCCGCACCGCTGACCCCTGATTTTGAATCTGCAATAATCGTTGAAGTATCCAATAGATCAGCCTTTAATAAAGGTATCAGAGGTAAAAGAATGCTTGTTGGATAACAGCCCGGATTTCCGATAAGAGAAGCATCTTTTATTTTGTCAAAATAGACTTCACTAAGACCGTAAACCGATCTTTCAAGCAGGTTTTTTGCTGTATGCTCCTGGTAAAAAGATTCATATATCGATGCATCCTTAAATCTGAAATCCGCTGACAGATCTATCACCCTTTTCCCCCGGCAGATAAGATCAGGAACAAGTTCCATCGGCAGCTTATGGGGCAGCGCTATAAATATAAAATCAGCAAGATCACAAACCTCATCTGCTGAAAAGCGCCTGCATGTCAAATCGACGATACCTCTAATTGAAGGGTAGATTTTATCAAATCTTACCCCTGCATACTGCCGTGAAGTCAGAATTGCAAGCCGAACATCCGGATGACCTGCAAGAATACGAACCAGTTCAGCCCCTGCATATCCGGTTGCACCGATCACAGCAACCCTCGTCATAAGTCCTCCTTAAAGCATATTTTTTCTTTGGGGCTTTTTTGTAAAAAAAAGAATTTGGTAACATATTATTGTTATAATTTCAACAACTGAACAAAAATATTTCGGCAATTCTAATTATGGAGATTATCCTTATTTTGCAAGCAAATACGGAATGTTTGCCGCTTTCCCGTCCCCGCGTTCTTTGCGTGGGAACGGTGCAGATGCGAAGGCGTTTTATCAGTACGGTGAAAGTCCGTACCGGAGTATGCCATATAGTGTTAACGGTTACTTAATCACTCATTAGCGGACAATAAAGTTGACCCGCCCTAAACAATTAATTTTTACAGGCGACAAAATAGTATTTGTATTGTAATTAATATGTTGCTTAAAGTTCCTTATTATTTTTCAATTCGGTATCCATTATTTGTCAGTTTACTCGACTTTGGCCAAATTATAATGGTTCAAGCTGCACAGCATACTATATCCGGCAGTGTTTCCGGTAAATCGTCCCG
>CAZRLQ010000432.1:0-1619 GCA_964600725.1 uncultured Desulfobacterales bacterium | reverse complement strand
CATTTCGCGAAAACTGAATGCAGGATTTAGGTTACAGTATTTTATTATTTCTTAAACGGATGATTTGTTTTTCCTGAAAAATAAGGGTTAACCTCAAATCCGGTATTTAGTACGGAGTAATTTATGACCAATAAAATTTTATCAGAAAAAATTGTCAGATATTATGGATACTTTGAAGAAAATTCCTTAAAGAGTATAGCAAAGACATGTGCAAAGCTGATTATTAACGAGTATTTCAATGAGATATGTTCTGGTTATTTTAATATACCTACCCTTGAAGAAGTAAAAGAATGGGTTTTGGATGAAATAAATCAGGACTTCGATGAAAAGATTGTGGAAGCCATTGATAACACTTATCCGGACATGAGTGATGAAGAGATAAATACTGAGATAGCCAGACTGGAAAAAATTTATGTAAAGGAACATGAAGAACAACTTACAGCAACATCAAAGGCTGCCATTAAAGAGTTACATAACCGGGTAAAGGCACTGCAAAAGGAGATTGAAGTGTTAAAGAAAAAATATACTTCATAGACATCAACCGATTTTGATTGTAAAAAACCTGGTAAGGATGGAAACTTTGAATATAATCGCTGCAATCAGTGGCATCACAGGTATGTTATTCAGCATAGTTGCATGTACTCGAAAAGAACAACTTGTGAATTTATGGAAAAGAAAATTATAAACGAGAGGAATTCGATATTTCTTAAGAAGTTGGTCAAGCTAAGGACTAATCTTGCGATAAGACAACAATATTTCAAGACCGGTCAGAAAAAAATTTTCTTTATTAAGTTATTGCCTTTGTTGGTAATTTTCTTTTTTTTATGGCTTGTATTTAATAACAAAAGAAATAATTCCTTCGTAAAAGTAAAAAAAGACAGTAATATTTTAGCTGAAACAGATTATGAAGCAAGTCCAAAATTACACAGTATTAAGAAACTCAAACTGAAAGTATCTCCAGAAGCATCAGAAAATGAAAAATCAAAAGATAAAAAATCTGACTATAATCAATTAGCCTCCGAACTTGAAAAAAATATTAATTATAATAAAAATAAGCCCTTGATCTCTCTAAGTGCTGATCCCACTGTCAAGAGCGCAGAAAATGATGATCAAGAAATATATATTCCAAAATGTCTGGCTTGCAAAGATGTAAAACAAAGAAAATTTATTAAAGAACAGTATATTTTTTCTGTTGCTGAAGACAATACCCCTGTTATATGGATGGTGGCTAAATCAAAAAATGTTCCTCAAATCATAAAACATATTTATTATTTCAAAGGCAAAAAATATTGTGAGGTTCCTTTAAGTATTAAATATCCGAGGACAAGAACATGGAGCTATGTAACATTAGACAGAGACAGTCCTCGGCATACAGGTTCCTGGAGAGTGGATATTGTAAAAAAAGATGGAAAGATATTGAAACAGATTAAATTTAAAGTCGTTCCCTGAATCTTCAAATTGTTTGTTTTGAGGATTGGGACCTTTGCAAAAAATTTTTCATTCCCGGACAGCCCCCCTTAGGCATTTTTCTCAATATTTACCACTCATTACCCTTATGCACCCGGCAAAATTTATACCATTATCTATTGATATAGCATCATAGTTTTTTCGAAAACTCA
>CAZRLQ010000431.1:0-1621 GCA_964600725.1 uncultured Desulfobacterales bacterium | reverse complement strand
GGGCAAAATCAAATTTCAAGACTTTGCTGACAGTAAGGTCAAAGAAGATTGAATTAACAAAAAGACCGGCACTTTTTTTGTTCCCAAACAGGATCGAAAATGCAGCTTAAAAAATAGCAAAATCGGTCTTGACATGGGGTCCGCTTTATTATTTCCCAGGGCATTTCATTTTTCCACGAGTCCCCTATATTGCGTCATGGACGCAAGTACTTTGGCACCGATTTCAGGAAGATCATAGGTTGGGATACCTGCCTGGCTGAATACCCTAAGGGTAGGTTCCCAAAGATTCTTGTCCGTCATAACGACGCATATAACCGGTTTATCTGAAGATAGGGAAATATCTCTTATTTTAAGGGCGACGGCCTCACAATCCACGAAAAAAGGGGTGATAAAATTAAGTAAAATGCTGTCTATTTCAGGGTCATTGATCAAGACCGACAATGTTTTTTCGATATGCTCAGGCCCTGCCGTTGCAAGTATATCCACTGGATTTGATACAATAGCCTCCGTATAGAGACCTTTTCTTAAGGCTTTTTGGGTCTGTTCGGCAAGCTTTGGAACCCTGCATCCCCTTTCGATCAGTTCATCTGCAGCGATAATTCCTGATCCTCCGGTATTGGTAATAATGCCTGCGTTTTTTCCTTCCGGAAGAGGCAGATGGGCAAAAGCGCGGGCTGTCTGGCAAATTTCTTCAAGACTGTTAAAGAGAAGTATGCCTGAATCTTCAACAACAGTTTTATTGTGAAGACTGTTCTTGATAATGCTGCCGGTGTGAGATGCTATCGCCCGTTCGCCCGCCCTGGTACGGCCGGACAGCATCCCTAAAACCGGTTTTTTCTTAGATACTTTGCCGGCGACTTTTTTAAAGACTTCCGGATCCTCTATGTTTTCTATATGGCAGATAATTACCCTGGTACCTGGGTCGTCTCCCCAGTATTTCAGTATTTCATGGCATTGGATATCGCAGCTGTTGCCGCTGGAAGCATAAATACGGAGCCCTTCGCCCAGCTCGCACAGCCGGTTGTTTATCACTTCTCCAACACCTCCGGACTGGGTAAATATCGATATGCAGCCTGGTTTCTGTCTGGTGAATGTGAAATTGCAATAAGCGTTTACTTCGGGATCTGTATTTATTATTCCCTGGCAGTTCGGTCCTAAAATTCGAATTCCTGTTTTATGAGCGATTTTGACAATTTCCTCTTCCAGCTTTGCCCCTTCCGGTCCAGTCTCTTTAAATCCTGCGGTGTTGATAATACAAACCTTCACGCCTTTTTCAGCGCACTCGGAAAGTACTTTTGGCACATGCCCGCTTTTAACTACGATATGTGCAAGATCCACATCATACGGTATGTCAAGGATGGACTGATAAACCAGAAGATCTTGAAGTATTGATGCCCTGGAATTTACGGGATAAATTCTGCCGCAAAACCTCATCTCCACAAGATTTCGAATAATTCGATATCCGATTGTCAGCTCTTTTTTGCTGGCGCCGATAACCGCAACAGATCTGGGCCGAAACAGCATATCAAAATTCCAGATGCTTTTCTTGTCACCCAATCTCTTCAACCTGGTTTACAAAACCCACCAAAAATAACGGGCTTTGAAGGCAGCCTTTCTTCTA
>CAZRLQ010000430.1:0-1642 GCA_964600725.1 uncultured Desulfobacterales bacterium | reverse complement strand
TATAATTGAAGAGTTTCTGTGCCCCTGCTGTGGACAGGGAGTAGAAGAAATGAGCGAAGGTTTACTTCATATGCTTGATACGGCAAGGGATATAGCTGGTATTCCTTTTATAATTACTTCAGGATTCAG
Source organism: uncultured Desulfobacterales bacterium (assembly GCA_964600725.1). Taxonomy (GTDB): domain Bacteria; phylum Desulfobacterota; class Desulfobacteria; order Desulfobacterales; family CAZRLQ01; genus CAZRLQ01. The sequence continues at coordinate 1,513 of CAZRLQ010000430.1, read as the reverse complement.
ATGCCATGAACATAATAAAGAGGTTGGTGGATCGCCGGCAAGCAGTCATATGAAAGGTTTGGCTGCTGACATTAAGGCTAATACCACTCGGGGGAAATACCTTATTGTGAAATCGTTAATACAAGCTGGTTTTAATAGGATAGGAGTTGGCAAAAAATTCATTCATGTTGATATAGATCCGGATAAAACAGATAGTTTAATGTGGACGTATTATAAAGAAAAATAAAAAAAGAAAAGCCTGCTATCCATCCGGCAAGATTAATAGCAGGCTCAAAAAAGATGGGATCTTCAACCTCCCTTTCTTTTCTTTATATCTAAAATTTAAATTAATGTCAATTAAAAAAATAAAAAAAAGAAAAGGGCACGTATAAAACTATATGTGCCCTCAAAAAAGGAGGATAAAGATGGAAAAGGTTGAATAAAGAAAAGAAAGGAAAAGAAATGCTGGTCTGTAATTTTTATTTATTATTAACCAAAATAACCGGTTAGTCAAGACTAAAAAGAAAGAAAAAAAAGGAGAGGAGAAAGAAAAATGGTTAATGAACTAATACAGCGTCCTACAGCGGCACGCTTGGCAAGTACGTATAAAAAGGCAATCAACGATATGGAACGGGCTTTTGAAAGTATCAATGAAGCTAAGAAGACACTTAAGAGCGCTTATGGGGATACTACGTCTTTTTTCCCGTTTGAATTTAATCAATGGAAATTGGATAAAATAAAAAAAGAAATAACAAGAAGTTGCTGGAAACGGATAATAACAATGCTTGAGCTTCCATCTTTTATGACAAGCAAAAGACTTGATAAATTGTGGAATGAGATAGATAACGATAAAACTCCTGAAATCACAGAACAAAGCATAACAGATTTTTGCAACAATGTCTATGCAGGATTAAACGGTATTTTTGATGAACTTATGGATGAAGCTTACCGTTGGCTGCATCCATACCGGGACAAATTTAAAACTAATAAAAAATTTGAGACCGGAGAAAAAGTAATAATAAACGGCAGTGTTATTACAGTAAAAATTGCTGAAAATACATATATAACATATATAAGCGCATATGCAGAAAAAAAAATACAAACATTGGATACTGTATTTCATTTATTAGACGGAAAAAAAGTGGTTAAATATCCAGGTAATGCACTGACAATTATTAAACAGGCCATTCAGGATAAAAAATGGCAATGCAGTTCAAAATATTTTAACTTTAAATGGTATAAGAAGGGTACTCTGCATATTCAATTTAAGAGATTGGACTTATTGAAAGAGTTCAATAAAAGAGCTGGTAAAAATAGGCTGAAAAGTCAGGATGAAGATTTCTAAGGAAAGGAGAGAAAAAAAATGATTAAGAACAAACATGGCAGACATGCAGCAAACTCGGATTTTGTTAAAATAGTCAAAATATTCATACCGAAAGGGAAACAGAAAACAGAAAAGAAAAATTTGCTGGGAATAAGAGATAAGATTGTTATTTGTGCGGACAATATTCATTCTGAACATGCATCAATGGAA
>CAZRLQ010000429.1:0-1650 GCA_964600725.1 uncultured Desulfobacterales bacterium | reverse complement strand
AATCCGATTTTAAAGCCAATAAAGGGTCATGCATGGGAAAAATATGTTTACAATCCCGGAGCAATTTTGCTCGAGGACAGAATCCATATAATTTACAGGGCATTTAGTAAGGATAGAGTGTCAAGGTTCGGTTATGCCTCTACCAAAGATGGATTTAAAATAGATGAAAGACTTTCGGAGCCGATTTTTAATCCAGAGGGTGAGTTTGAAGAACCCGCAGTAAAGTACGGTAATTCCGGAGTGGAGGACCCAAGAGTTGTTAGAATTGGAAACAGAATATACCTAACCTATGCCGCTTTTAACGGATGTGCTTCATACATTGCTTTAGCATCCATAGATGTAAGGGATTTTTTGAACAAAAAATGGAAATGGAAGAGGCACGGCATTTTATTTCCTAACTGTGACGGGAGGGACGGTATTTTGTTTCCTGAAAAAATAAAGGATAAATTTGTTTTGTATCCGAGGTTTAAACCCAACATCTTTGTTTCATATTCTAAAGATCTAAAAAATTGGAGCCAGCCAAAGGTAATAATGAAGCCGAGGAAGGGAAAATGGGATGATTTCAGAATAGGTGCAGGGCCACCTCCGATTAAAACAGAAATCGGATGGTTGTTTATTTATCATGGAGTTCAGGCGGTGAGGAATGGAAGAATTTACAGAGTTGGCTTAGCCCTGATAGATTCTGAAAATCCTGAGAAGATTTTGTGGAGGTGTGAAAAGCCTATACTTGAACCCCTCAAAAAGTATGAAAGAATTGGAAAGGAAAATAATGTTGTTTTTCCTTGCGGCGCGGTTGTAAAAGATGACGAACTTTTCGTTTATTACGGAGGGGCTGACTCTGTTGTTTGTGTTGCAACAGCAAACCTTTCCAAAATCCTGAAGGAAATTTCCTCCCAACTTTGATATTTTTATAAACACGATTATATTATTATGATCAGAAAAAAATTTGTTGATAGGGAAAGGGAGCTAAGGTTCCTTGAGTCAAGGTTTCAGGAGGAGGGATTTGAATTTGTAATAATAAGCGGTAGGAGAAGGGTTGGAAAGTCAAGGCTCATCGAAGAATTTATAAAGAATAAAAAGGCAATCTATCTCCTTTCGGAAAATAAGCCTTTTGCATATAATCTGAAAAAATTTTCTAAGAAGATTTCGGAATTTTTCGGATTGCCGGAAATAGAGGTTAAATCATTGGAGGAATGTTTTAAACTCATCCTTTCCCTCCATAAATCTAAGGAAAAGTTGGTTGTAGTTATTGATGAATTTTCTTATTTAATCAAGCAAGAGCCAGAATGTATAGCGGAAATGCAGAGCATAGTTGATGAAATTCTGAAGGATAAAAACATTTTTCTGATTCTTTCCGGCTCAGCAATATCTCTAATGCAGAAGCATTTACTTAGCTACTCAAGCCCTTTATACGGAAGAACGACAGGAACAATAATTTTAAAGCCTTTAAGTTTTTCATTTTTAGCTGAATGGTTTCCTTTTGCAGGATTTGAAGAGCTAGTAAAAATCTATGGTGTGACAAGCGGCATACCGAAGTATCTCGAATTTTTTGAGGGAAAGAATGCAGAAGATGAAATAAAGAACAATTTTTTTGACCCGAACTCTTTTCTTTTCAGAGAGATGCCCCAACTTTTGAGCGAAGAGTTGAGA
>CAZRLQ010000428.1:0-1662 GCA_964600725.1 uncultured Desulfobacterales bacterium | reverse complement strand
TTTTAGAATTTGTAGATAGATTGATTTTTATTGGGGGTACAAAAAGGTAACTTCTATATAACCTATTGATTTTATTGGTCTGATATGTTTGAAAGGGCTTTTTTGTATTCCAACAAATTCAGCAGCTTATAAAAAAACTTGATCATAGGGCTATACAGGTTCAAAATTTATCGTTTGCTTTTTCCGTTCATATATTTGTGCACAGATAGAGACATGGTAAACGTATTTGTTAGGATAAAACAAGATTTAGATAAACGAGGGACTTGCAGAAATAAGCTAACGCATTGAAATTATTGGCACAAAAAATAGACTGTCTTAATAAAATCAGTAGGTTACGCCTTTTCTGCAAGAGGCTCAAACAAAAGGAGTTCAAAAATGGTAAGGATGCTTTCAGAAAAGAAAATCGGAGATCTTGTTGTTGAAAAGGAGTCTAAAGCCGACCAGATACATATTAAGGTGTTGGTTCCGGGTGAAAAACGTATGGTTTTAGCTGAAGTTTGGTGGATGTATATGGAAGGCGTCGTTCAAGTCACCCTTTTCCCGGAAATAGGGGGGAAACGTCTTATTTTTAATGGCCTTGATGCATGGAAAGAAATGGTAAATGCAGTCAATCAGGCTCTTTCCGAGGTACCTCAAGAACGACAATAATACATTTTTATCCATTGATTTTGGACCAGCGGACTGTAACTGGGCAAAAGATACCGACAAATCATGCACGATATTAAATACTTACATTGTCATGAGTTGGAAGAAGGTGATTTTTCAGGATGCTGTAAAGATTGCAATGCCAGCTTGAATATCATAAAACCACATATTATGGCGTTTGCCAAGCAGATACAAAATTATACGAAAGGGATGCTTGCAGCGCTTAAGCCCGGTGATCTTTACCGGCTTTATCAGATTCTCGATGATCTGGTCCATATGGATAGCGGTATACACCTTCCCGAATTGATACTGAAAGATACGGATATTTCAGGTGTACTTCCAGTGATACGTTCCTATTATACGATATTTTTCAGTATCCACGAGGTACATCTGGCAAATGAATTGCTCGTCTCAAACGCCCCATGGGAAACCATAAAAACATTTCCCCTTTATCCCCGCTACGAGACCTTGGTAAAAAACCAGATGGAAGAGCTCTTTGACAGCAAGGAGAGCAAGCTGTTGTTTATCGGATGCGGTCCTGTTCCCATAAGTCTGATTCTTATGACACGTTTGTACGGCATAAGGTCTATCGGTCTGGACAGATCTAAAGAAACAGTCGAACTGTCAAAGAAGGTAATCCGGTGTTTGGACCTGGAAAAAAAGGTTGAAATTATTCATGGAGATGACTCACATATAAAAAAACTGGATTGGAACATGGTACTTGTAGCGGCTCTGGCGGAACCAAAGGCCAGGATTTTTCAAAACCTCTGCAATGTCCTGAAAGAACGAAGGCATGCAACAGTTGTTTTCCGAACTTATACGGGAATGCGTACGGTTTTGTATAAACCGGTTCAATCCTCCGATATCAAAGGCTTTAGAATCGTTAAAGAAATTCTTCCAACAGGGCGGGTCAATAACACAATAGTTTTTGCAGAGCTTGAAGAATGAAGCACCCTCTATTTTTTCATCATATCAGGCCAAGGAGACTGCCTCCTTCAGGTGGCACCTGCCTGCCGC
>CAZRLQ010000427.1:0-1671 GCA_964600725.1 uncultured Desulfobacterales bacterium | reverse complement strand
CAGCAGTGCTGCGTTAAGGACTTTGTGATTAAAGATCGGCCAAAGATAGCCTGAAAATGAAATGCTGGATGTTCAACTTATTTCCGGACGACCCCTTAGTGGTTAGATCTCAGCATTGAAAAGAGATAGTGAGAAGAGATTCTAAAAAACTCAAGCCATGGAAGAAAGCCCATTGTCTTACGCTGCGGGTATCATAAAATCAAAAAAGACTTTCCCTCTGATAAAACAATGAGGAGGTTGAACCGTTTTATCCAAAAGCCGATAGTTAGCCGCACAGATCGGAAATTTTAGTCAAGAACTCTTAAAAGAGCAGACATTTTTTCGGTTCATCACGGATTACTGCACTAATCCGTGATGAAAGCTATCAATTAAGCATTTAGCTTCTTAGGTGTTAATTATCTAATTGTAACCTGTTTTGCGCGTTTCAAAGACAGATTATTCTTTACTTTTTGCTATAGTCATAAACTCCTTTTCCTGTTTTCCTTCCAAAACGTCCAGCTCTGACTAATTTCTTTAAATAAGGAGCCGGCATATATTTGTCCCCTAATTCTTTGTGGAGTCCTTCCATAACATGGAGAAGGGTTTCAAGACCTATGAGATCCCCTAAAGCAAGTGGGCCAATTGGATGATTGCAGCCGAGCACCATTCCAGTGTCTATATCCTCGGCACTGGCAACACCCTCGCCCAGAATATAGAAAGCCTCATTTATCATGGGACAAAGCAATCTGTTTACTGCAAATGCAGGAGCTTCATCAACTATAATCACTTCTTTTCCAATTTTCTTGCCCCATTCCTTGGCAATTTCAAGAGTTTCATCGGAAGTCTGCTGCCCTTTGATTATCTCTAAAAGACGCATAACCGGAACCGGATTAAAGAAATGGGTGCCGATAAATTTTTCCGGCCTGTTGGTTATGGATGCCAATTCAGTGATGCTCAGGCCAGATGTATTGGTAAAAAAGAGGCAGTGATCCGGTACAATTTTTTCCAGTTCAGCATAAACTTGCTTTTTTATATCCATTATCTCGACAATTACTTCAACAACTACATCTGCGCCAGCGGCGGCCTCTTTAAGATCCAGAGTCGGTGTAATCATTCCTAAGACGGCGTTCATTTCATCCTGACTCATCTTTCCCTTTTTTACGCTTCGTCCCAGATTCTTTTTTATGTTTTCCATACCGCCATCAATAAACCGCTGCTCTATATCCCTTAACATCACCTTATAACCAGCCTGAGCACAAACCTGAGCAATACCGTTACCCATTAAACCAGCTCCAAGTACACACACCTTTCTTATTTCCATTGTCAAATCTCCTTTTCATTTTTTAAGGTTGTCTAAATCCTGCAATCACTGCATTTGATGCAATTGCCTAAGACCTGTCTGCTGCATCCTTATAGCGGGCAGATCAACGCAGCCGATTCGATGAACGCTGCAACCCCGCAGGATGATTAGCCTCGAAAAAAACAAAAAATATGGAGAAAAGCATTTTGGCGCTTATTTGATTTTGCCATATTCTTTGTAAAATTTCTGTAATCATAAAATAACGACATATTTTTGAGGCTAATTATACAAAATTCAGGAGTTATAATTTTGCCCGTTAATTTTCGGTTCATCACGGATTAGTGTGGTAATCCATGATGAACAGCTATTAGCACTTAGCTTTTAGCTGTTAG
>CAZRLQ010000426.1:0-1677 GCA_964600725.1 uncultured Desulfobacterales bacterium | reverse complement strand
TAGCATTTCTAACAGAAAATTGCACCAATAATTCAACTAATTTTTCAAGATACCCAAAAATCTAACCTATTTAAAATAGGGCGTCCAAATTCACTTCTTTTTCAGCCTATTTTTAGGACCGTTGTTCAGGTTTATACTCGATAATCAAGTTTTTTATAAGTTGCTGAATTTATTAGAATACAAAAAAACTCTTCCAAATACATAAGACTAATAAAATCAATAGATTATATATAGCCTCAGAGTCCTTCAACCAAAGGGAGAAACAGATCATTCATTTGCCAGAACTTCCACGGCTTTATCTAACTGAGAAATAGAATTATAAATGTGTGGAGAAAAGCGGATCCTTCCAAGTCTTTCAGCCGCTACAATCCGGTTCTTTTTCAGGGAACCCATGATTCTTTTTGTGGGAAGACCGGGCTTTTCACAAACGGTAATTCCGGTTGGATATTTGGAAAACCGGTCTGAAAAAATATGAAAACCGAGTTGACGAAGTCTTTTGTTTAAATGATCAGTCAAATAAAAAATCCGTTTCCTTATCTTTTCAAATCCTATCTTGCTAAGAAATTCCAATGCAGATTTAAAATAAATCCAGTCAATAAAACTCGAAGTAGAAAAGGTAAACCGGTCAGCAGAGGGCTTTAACTGCGATTTATATGGAAGGTACTCTTCATCATTTACCACAGATTCCGTTCCAATAAAAATCGGTTTTAAAACATCCAGTTTTTTCCTGGAAACATAAAGCATTCCTAAGCCAAGAGGCCCCATCAGCCATTTCCAGGCGGAAAACGCCATATAATCCACGCCTGTTCTTTTAAGATCAATCGGCTGCATCCCCACCCCTTGTGCACCATCTACTACCAGTTCAATTCTTTTTTCCTTGCATAAAATGCCCACCTGCTCTAAGGGAAGAGGCATGCCTGTACACCAATGAACTGCGGAGATGGATATTACACGTGTTCTGTCATTTATTAACCTGGAAAGGGATCTGAAAAAAAGTTCAGGATTATTTTCCATAGGAGCGGTTATGATTCTAATCCCTTTTTCTTTCCAGTGAAGCCATGGATAAACATTGCTCGGATATTCATTCTCCAATAAAATGATTTCGTCTGCCGGCGCAAGGTCAAGACCGTGTGAAATAAAATTCATTCCTTCTGAAGTGTTGTGAATCAAAGAGAGTTCTTCAGATCTACAGTTCAAAAGATCAGCGATTATTTCCTTTATTCTTTCTTTCACCTCTAAATAAGATGGGGTATCGGCTAAGATTCCTTTTTCGCTATATTTGTTTATGAAGCAGGAGACAGCATCTACAATGTGACTACCCGCCGGAGTGGTGCCGCAGTTGTTAAGCCAGACAAATTCCTGGTTAACCGGATATGCGGCAAATACAGATTCCCAGTCCATTTTTCTCCTTAAAAAGTACTTTCCGCTTATGCTGTCAGTAAAACCCTTAACTTATATCTCTCAGCGGAAATCTATGGAACATGTTGATAAAAGAAGATTATTTAAGAGACTGTTTGAAAACTGTCCCTTTTGTCCAATCTATGCTTCCGGCGTCTGCTTTTGCTATGCTCGCAGAATTGTTTTTTTTTAAGACAATATGTTTCGTATGTCAAGATACGGCAGAGAGATGAGAGCAAAAAAAAGCCCGGCATCAAAAAGAGGATACCGGGCTTTATA
>CAZRLQ010000425.1:0-1702 GCA_964600725.1 uncultured Desulfobacterales bacterium | reverse complement strand
GGGCGTTTTATTTATGTCCATACCCCTGAACATGGCTCCTGGTTGAATTTGACCGAAACGGTTTTCTCAAAAATGGCCCGTACTTTTTTGCGGCATATACGTGTTTCCGGCAAAGAAGAACTTGAAGAACGTATTCTCAGAGGAATCAAAGAAATCAATGCAGGCCCTGTTGTGTACAGATGGAAAAAATTTGATTTGGGTACTGTATAATTTGTAAATATTTTATTGAATCTAAATACCAGGAATCGTGACAAGACATGAGTACTAAAGAACATAAGAAGAAAGCTATAAAGAATGCCAGGATTGGAGTGATATCGATCTCAAGTACACGAACCAGGGAAGATGATAAAAGCGGCAGATGGATAATCAAACGAGCAGCCAAAGAGGGACATGATGTTATTTTTCATCAAGTTATACCCGATAAGAGCGATATAATAATTAAGACAGTTGTTGACGTCATTAATGATCATAATCCTCAGGTCTTACTGTTAACAGGGGGCACAGGTATAAGCAGCCAAGATGTCACAATTGAAGCGCTGCGGCCGATGTTTAAAAAGGAACTTACAGCATTTAGTTTTCTTTTCGCCCAACTCAGTTTTGAGGAGATAGATTCAGCAGCTCTTTTATCTCGTGCAACTGCGGGCATTATTGCCAAGACAATTCTTTTTTGTATGCCCGGAAGCTTGAAAGCCTGTAAATTAGCCTGCAAGGCCCTTATATTTCCTGAAATGGGACATCTTTTAAAACATCTCTACGAATGAGACCGTGATTTACTATTAGCTATGAAACAGAAAAACCCTTATTTAATGCACCGTATTGATTTTGACCTCAGGCAGCTTGAAATATTTTGTAAGATAGTTGAACTTAAAAGTTTTTCAAAAGCTGCAAAAGAAGTCTATCTGGCCCAGGCTTCTGTCAGTGGAAGAATCTCTTCGCTTGAAAGCATGATTGGCGCAAAACTTCTGGATCGTTTAGGCAGACAGGTCGTTCCAACCAGGGCAGGTAAGCTGCTTTATAAACATGCTGTTCGTCTGCTTGAAATGAAAAAGGCCGCATGCCAGGAAATGGAAAATTTTTTTGGCGTAAAACAAGGAGAAATTCACATAGGCGGAAGCACGGTACCTGGAGAATATATTCTTCCCGAAACTCTTGGCGGCTTTAATAAAAAATATCCTTTAATATCCGTTAAACTGCATATCGCAGACAGCGGTGAAACAGAAAAATGCGTGCTTCAGGGAAAGATAGAACTGGGTGTAGTGGGCAGTTCAGGGAATTTACACGGAAATATTATCTCTTATGAATTATGGAACGATGAACTGGTTATAGCTGTCCCTAAAAAACACCTCTGGGCAAATAAAGATCATGTATCTGCCGAGGAGCTTTTCAAAGAGCCTTTTATCTTAAGAGAAGATGGTTCCGGAACTTTGAAGATAATGGAGAGTTATCTTAATTCCTCCAAAACAAAAATTGTTGATTCATTTAATGTGGTGGCTCGCTTTGGATCTTCAACAGCCGTTAAAGAAGGAATTAAGGCCGGCCTTGGAATATCTATCCTATCCAGGCGGGCAGTGGATACCGAGCTGAAGGCGGGAATTTTTAAGATATTAAAATTACAAAATATTTCCATGCGGCGAAAATTCTTTCTTATAAGGGACAAAAGAAGAGATGTGTCACCATTATGTCAGGCAATGCTTGATTTTCT
>CAZRLQ010000424.1:0-1712 GCA_964600725.1 uncultured Desulfobacterales bacterium | reverse complement strand
AAATCCGCAAATTTTAATAACTATGTTAAGAAGGGAATAGGTATATTGAGATTTTGGTTGTGTAACAAATTTTGTGTAAATTGTGGGAAAGGGAGGGAGCCCGTAGGGCGACCGACCTTTCCCACATACACCCTCAATTTTACATCCCCGACGAGATGTTTCATTCTTGTGTACAATGAATTCAAATCGTATTATTAAATTTTACACAGGAGGTATTATTATGAAACTTGACAAAGCTATTATCGAACAGATAGAAAAGGATCTGGCAAAGGTGCGAACACTTGACGACATGCTTGGCAAAAACGGATTAATAAAAAATCTGATCAAAGCGCTCTCTGAACAGATTCTTGAAGAAGAACTCAGCGCCCATCTGGGGTATAAGAGATATGATCCCTCAGGCCGTGGAAGCGGCAATAATCGCAATGGAAGTTCCAAAAAACAATTAAAAAGTGATTTTGGTGATATTGAGATTGATATTCCACGAGATCGCAACGGACAGTTTGAACCATTTTTAATTCAGAAATATCAAAAGGAATTTGGTGAACTTGACAGTAAAATCATTTCCATGTATGCCAAAGGAATGAGCACACGAGACATTCAGGCACATCTTGAAGATATTTATGGCTTATCTGTATCATCGGCTTTTATATCAAGGATAACCGACCGTGTGGTGGAAAGAGTGAGTGAATGGCAATCCCGGCCTCTGGAAGAGGTTTACGTCATTGTTTATTTTGATGCCATTCATTACAAAGTAAGAGAAGATCATAAGATAAAAACGAAAGCAGCCTATACTTGCTTAGGCATTGATACCAGCGGTCATAAAGATTTATTAGGTATATGGATTGACGAGGCTGAAGGTGCAAACTTTTGGCTTTCGGTCATAACCGAACTTAAAAATCGAGGTGTGGAAGATATACTGATTGCCTGCGTGGATGGCTTAAAAGGCTTTCCTGAAGCGATACAAAGTGTTTTTCCTCAAACTCAGGTTCAGTTATGCGTCATACATCAAATTCGAAATTCTCTGCGTTATGTGGCTTATAAGCATAAAAAAGAATTTATGAAAGACCTTAAACGAGTTTACAAGGCTCCGACCAAAGAGGTCGCCGAAGAAGAATTAATCCATTTGCGGGATAAATGGTATAAACAGTACACAATTGTGATTAAATCATGGGAAAATAAATGGGAGAATTTATCTACCTATTTTGCCTATACACCGGAGATAAGGAAACTGATTTACACGACTAATTCCGTTGAAGCCCTGCACCGCCAATTTCGTAAAGTAACTAAATCCAAAAGCATCTTCCCTAATGATAAAGCACTTGAAAAAATGCTCTTTTTAGCTTATTTTGATCTTTCAAAAAAATGGACTGCTGCCCTTAGAGATTGGTCAAAGATTATTAGCCAGCTGGCTATTGCTTTTGAAGATAGATTAAACTTAAGTCTTTGAATTTGTATTTACACAAAAAATGAAACAGTCTCAAGAGAAAAGCAAGGGGATATCGTTCTTTAAAATATTTCACTACTATCATTTTTCTTGTAGCTGGCAAATTAGAATTCAATATTAAATTATATTAACCCACTTGAAACAGCGAAGAGGCAATAAACTTTTCTTTTTATTAAAATACATTCTTATGGGTCATTGAAATTGATTGCTTCAATGGCCCGTTACATTTATTATTATTAGTGTGATGAAGAAAAGCACATTATGAAAG
>CAZRLQ010000423.1:0-1717 GCA_964600725.1 uncultured Desulfobacterales bacterium | reverse complement strand
ACGTATTAGTGTGGTAATCCGTGATGAATAACTATCAGCACTTAGCTTTCAGGAGTTAATTATCCAAGCTGGAAAGCAGCGGCAAATTAACCGCTAACAGCTAATAGCTTCAGACACCATAAAAATTTGTATAATACCCTTTTTAATGTTCATATGCAAGCAGAGTTGGTGTTGAGGCAAAAAATTACCAAAGGAGAATTATCTATGGATAAAAAAATTTTGATAGCTGTTGATGATTCAATCCATTCAAAAAATGCGCTCAGGTATGTAGCTGGAATGTCAGCTATTTTAATGGATCTTAACTTTACCCTGTTTCATGTTCAGCCGGCTATTTCTCAATTTCTTCTGGATGAAGCCAGGATATCTGCTAAAGCCAACTCAGAGCTGAAAAAAATCATCCAGAAAAACAGCCGGACAGCCCGGAACATGTTAGAAACATATAAATTCCAAATGATTAAAATGGGAATCGATGAAAAAAGAATAGAGTTACTTACCCATCCCAAAATGCTTGGACGAACAAAGGATATCATCGAACATGCTCGTCAGATGCTTTACGATGCTATCGTTGTTGGAAGACGAGGTCTTTCACGTGCACAAAAACTTGTTATGGGAAGCGTCACAACTGAATTGCTTGAAAATTCCAAGGGTTCGCCTGTCTGGATTGTAGATGACGAGGTAAAGTCATCAAAAATCATTCTATCTGTGGATGGTTCTGAAAGTTCATTTCGGGCAGTTGACCATCTCAGCTTTATGGTTGGAGAAAATCCCGATGTCAAGATAACATTGTTCCATGTAATTCCGAGATTTACAGACTACTGTGAAATCAGTTTTGACAAGACAGAATCTGAAATAGATGAAATGGATGAAATCATTATTAAAGGCGACAAACGTTATATAGATAACTTTTATGCCCATTGCAGACGATGTTTTAAAAAAGCTGGAATCAACGAAGACCAGATCGAGATTAAAACAGCCAAATGCAGTGTAAATGTCGGCAAGGTGATAATTGATGAGGTCACAAAAGGAAATTATGGAACATTAGTTATCGGCAGAAGGGGTGTAAATAAATCTTTCTTTTTAGGAAGCGTATCAAGGTACCTGGCCAATAAGATTTCAAACCGCGCCCTGTGGATTGTTTCCTGATAAATGAATCTGTTGATTCATGAGGATTTTCGTTTGAGATCAAGGCATGCGAAAAAAATAACCGGAGGCATATAGTTGATATTCGCAAGGATTATTTTTTCCGCATAACCTGTTTGCGTGCACCGTACAGGCAGGTCTCAGGCAAAAGCAGCGCTTGCAGACTTTAGGTTGTATAAAAACGAACTGTTAAGCTAAAACCTAACGGCTAATCGCACAAGTCATATTTTTTGAGGTATATTATCCCTAAAAGTGTAAACTGCTTTTGGCTTGCTATGAAGGATGCCCAAAAAGACAAGAGGCAAAGGAAGAGAAATTTGCTCTGACCTGGAGACATCAGTCAAAACAAGAAAAATACTTTTCATACCCTTCCTCAACCTCTCTGGGGTGTCTCTCCTCTGCCGGTATTCAGAGGATAGAAACTTAATCTGCCGGCCAAAGCCGGCAGATTAAGGCGGCCTTCTTTTCAGTCCGTTTCACGGACCCTGTTTTTAAGGACAATGTCCGGCTTTACGTGGATGGAGCAAACATGTCCATAAGACATGGCAATTATTTAGACGTAAGCTGAGCGCTTAGC
>CAZRLQ010000422.1:0-1726 GCA_964600725.1 uncultured Desulfobacterales bacterium | reverse complement strand
TATGAAGAACGCCGAATTATACATCTGAAAATCAGCGAAAGGTGGGTTTTACATCGCATGTCTTATATTTGTCATTCTGGTAATTATATCATCTACATCAATTGAAGCCGGATCGGTTAATGTATCGACATGAACGATATTGCAGCTTTTTGGTCCAAATGCGCTCCAGCGGCGGATAAAACGCGTGTTATTCGAACCGGCGAAAATCGTTAAAGAGGGTGTTCCCAGAGCTGCTGCAATATGCTGGCAGGCAGAGTCATATCCGATATATTCATCACTGTTTGCAATTAAGGATGCAATCTCCCCTATTCTGCTCTCCACCCCAACAATTCCATGGCTGATAATTTCATTGCCTATTGAGTCAAAAGGGGTGTGCCGAACCTGATATCCCTTTTCACTGATTGAATGAATCAATGAGTTTATATAAGCTGTTTCTTTATCTCCAAATCCTTTATCTAAAAGTATGACGGTTTCGGGTTCCTGCAAAAGACGCAGCAAAATATTTTCTTCCAAAGGTTTTCCCACCCGTTTACGCGGATTTCCACCCACACCAAAGTTTATGGTAATAATCTTTTTTGTTCCTATATTTTGCAGTTTTTTATAAAAATTCTTAGCAGCATCAAGATAAGGCGCGGGAATCCATACCTTGGGATAACAAAAGCTTTCTTTGCCGGTCAAGCTGTTTAACCAAAGGTTTGTCAATTCCGGCATGGACATTTTTCTGTTTAAAGAAGTATCCGACCGACTATCAAAAAAGAAATAGTGCCCAAGGGGAACCATCGGTAAAACACCAAGCTGGGAAAGACGTGAATCAGGATCAACTAAAATGGTATTTTCCATTGAGCAGGATTCCGTTTCCTGCTGAATAATTTCCAGAACAAGATGCCAGCTTGACAGACGTTCCAGCAGCCCCCCTTTCCTGGTATAGGGAACTTCCTTTATTTTAATCCTGGAATTTCCACCATAAACTTCTTTTAATTTGCTTCCGCCGATAAGAACGATTTCAGCTTCAGGAAAGATTTCAGACAGCCGTTGAATAATGACACTTGTAATGGCGACATCTGCTCCAATGGTTACTCTGGACAGCAATAAAATCTTTTGAACAGATTTGTGCCGGTTTAAAAAATTACCATTTTCACGTATCTTGTTGATTCTTTCAAGCAGATTTTCGGGCGAATGGATTCCAAATTTATTTAAATAAAGATCGAGTTCCCTGCCTGCTGAAATTTTTCGGCAATACGAAACCACCTGGCACATTACCCTGTTGTAGGTTTTTGTCTGAAGCTCTTCAAAATCGTCACACAGTCTTTCAATAATAATTCCAAAAAGAGCTTTTGTCCCCGGATCAGTAAGTTTCAGATCATCCGAAAAGGTTGTCATTTCGCAAAGCAGATCAATATAATCTTTTTCATAATAACAGTCCTTTAAATAATAATCTAAAAATGAATAGGCGATCTGACGGGACAACCTTTTCAAATCTTTCAATCCATTATTTCCATTGCTCAGACCGGTTTTTAAACTCGACCATTTTTTCCGGTAAAAAGCAGTTCGCATTTATTATAAAAACCTCTCCAGTATCCATCCATAAATGGTCTTTTTGCCCAATATCTGCACCTGCCTGTGCGGTGCAGACAGTTATGCTAAAAAAATAATCCTCAAAATGCGGGGTTGTATTCCTGCGGTTATTTTTTTAGTATGCCTTGGTCTTGAACAAAAATCCTCATTT
>CAZRLQ010000421.1:0-1735 GCA_964600725.1 uncultured Desulfobacterales bacterium | reverse complement strand
TTGAATTCATCTTTGGTAAAAAAAACGGTTAAAGCTGCATTTATTATTCTTTGTGTACTCTTTTCAGGCAGCATCTTTTTTATATATTTTGAAAGAAATATCAGCCTTATCGATGCTTTCTGGTGGTCAATCGTTACAATGACAACTGTGGGATATGGAGATATTTCTCCTGCAACCATAGGGGGGAGAATAGTCGGCATAGGAGTGATGGTTCTGGGGATAGGTTTTCTCAGTATAATAACGGCCAGTATTGCCAGCCTGTTTATTGAAAACAGACTGATGGAGAATAAAGGTATGAAATCAGCAAGGGTGACTGGACATTTTATTATTTGCGGATGGAATTTCAGAGGAAGTGAAATTATCAAAGAGCTTCGGGCAGATCCGAAGTGCAGCAGTATTCCTATAGTTATTATTGCCGAAATTCCAGAAAAACCGGCTGATGATCCAAAATTACATTTTATACGTGGAGAAATTAATGACGATACCCTGAAGAAATCTGCTTTAGAAAATGCTCAGGCAGTCATCGTTCTTTCTGATGATCGACTGGATGCCTATGCACGGGACGCTAAAACCATTTTAAACACCTTGACTATCAAGAATGTCTGTCCCGGTGTTTACACCTGTGTAGAATTGATGAATCAGAAAAATCTGCAGCACTGCCGGATGGCAAAGGCAGATGAAATTATTATTGTAGGAGAGCTAAGCACTAACCTTCTTGTTCAGGCCGCTCTTGACCATGGAATTACCCGTATGATCAGCGAGCTTGTCAGTAATCGCTACGGCAAGGAACTATACAAGATTGATGTACCATCAGAATTCATCAACCAAAACTTTTTTAAAGTCATGTGCGGGCTAAAAAAAAAATATGATATCCTTTGCCTTGGGATCGAAGACAGGGAAGGAAAAAATTTTATTGCAAACCCTGACAGCAGCCAAAAGCTTGGGAAAAATGACCAGTTGATTATTATTGCAGCAAAAAGACCAGACATAAAATAAAAGTAAACAAAACGGAGGCTTTATGCAGGAAAAATTTAATCAGATAAAAGAGTACCTTCGAGATATGGAGATCGACATTGTAAGTGAAGACCTAAAAGAAGAACTCGTGGTGGTGGAAAATGAAGAAAATGGAATCAAAAACCTTGTTATTGATTGTGAAGAACCGATCCTTGTTCTGGAACAGGTTATTATGAAAGTTCCTTCAGAACCAGGGTCACTATTTCAGCGTCTTTTGCAGATGAATCGCTGCCTTGTGCATGGTGCATTTGTACTTGATGATGAATCGGAAGTAATTCTGTTTCGCGATACCCTTCAGCTTGAGAATCTGGATAGAAATGAGCTGGAAGGTTCTATTCATGCCTTGAGTCTGGCGCTTTCGGAATATGGTCCTGAACTGCTTGAATATATAGATTAATCCATTTTTTATGTAATTATTATCACCATTTAAGCGAAGCAGGAGGTAACACTTCTCAATAAATTAGGACAACGATGGGAAAATCCCCCTCAATCCCCCCTTTTTCAAAGGGGGAACATAAGAATACCTGAACTTATTGAGAAGTTGCAAGGAGGGAATCCAGAGCTTTTGCGAGTTTTATGGATTCCCGTTTTTACGGGAATGACTTTTAGGAATATATCATCTGAACTTTTTGAGATATTACATCGGATTTAAGTCTTCAAAGCCTCGATGTTCAAGTTTTTTGAGCTATTCAAAGATCATCTTTATATAACCTATTGATTT
>CAZRLQ010000420.1:0-1739 GCA_964600725.1 uncultured Desulfobacterales bacterium | reverse complement strand
GCGCTTGCAGAATTTAGGTTTAAAATATCTGTAGTCTCCTTAGTTGTGAGAGGTGAGTTAGGAATTCAATAATTCATAGCTAAGGGAAAAGTTTCCAAACAGACTTTTGACTATAAGGAGGATATGCAATGGATCCAACTAAGGAATTGGCAGTATTTCTTGCAGAAAAAAATTTTGATGAAATTCCGCAGCAGGTGATTGAACAGTCCAAACTTTTAATCATTGATTCGCTGGGATGCGGATTGGGCGGATTTACTGTGGCTTCTGAAGAGGCTGACTGGATTATAAAAATTGTTAAAGAACTGGGTGGAAATGATGAAGCGACTGTCTTTTGCGATGGTTTTAAATCATCTGCTGCAAATGCAGCACTTGCAAATGCGACAATTGCCCATACCATTGATTTTGATGATACACATATGGGATCTTTAACTCATTTAGGGGCATCACTGGTTCCGACTGTTTTTGCCATGGGTGAACGGGCACATGCCTGCGGTTCCGAAGCAGCAGCAGCATTTATCTTGGGATTTGAAGCCGCAGCCCGGATCGGACGTTCAGTAATGCCCACACATTACAAATACTGGCATCCGACAGGAACATCAGGTATATTTGCATCAGCAGTAGCGGCAGGAAAAATTCTGAATTTTGATGCAAAAAAGATGGAACTGGTCATCGGGCACGCTGCAGATCAGACAGGAGGGCTGCGTTATGGTGTAGACAAAGGAGATTTTTCAAAAAGTCTTCATCCTGGTTTTGCGGCAATGAAAGGGATTATTTTAGCTCTTCTTGTTGAAAAAGGGGCATCAGGACCCATGGGCATTCTTGAATATCCGACCGGCTTTTGCCGCGCCTACTGCCAGGATGAACCAAATTTTGACTCCATCGTCTCAGATCTCGGATCGGATTATCTGGTTATGGAAGACGGCATAAAGGCATATCCGACGATCTTATGCAGTCATTCCGCAATACAGGCCGCACAGGAAATAATAGGCAAGGAGAATATAAAACCGGCAGATATCAAAGAAATAGATATCCGGCAAAACGATCTCGCAAAAGGACAGGGATGCAATTATTCTCCGGAAACAGTACTGGCGGCAAGGCTCTCCACCCCTTTCTGCGTTGCAATGGCAGTGTCTGAAGGCAGGGTTTCATTATCCCAGTTTACAGATAAAAAGCTAAATGATGCTAAAATCAAAGAGATAATGAATAAAATTAAGATAGAGGGAGATCCTGAATTAAACAAAAAATACCCGGACACCATTGCCGCCTTTGTTGAGATTAAGACTAAAGATGACACCCTTTTTAAACAATCGGTCATATATCCAAAGGGTAATCCCAACAATAAAATGGATAAAAATGAAGTAAAAGAAAAATTCCAAAACCTTGGCAGGTATAGTCTGGCTGAATCAAAAGTCAGCAGCCTGTTTGAAAAACTGATAGAGCTGGAAAAGATAGATGATGTAACCGAAATCATTCCTCTGTTAATCAAGTAAATGCTCCCCACACTAAGCGCAGGGCTTTTTGTAACGGGCAAAGCCCTTTACGGCCCCCAAGGCTGAAATATTGACCGCTGCATTACGATCTCTTTTATATGAATGAAAATGATAAATTCTGAATAGAGGGATTCTATCTATTTATAAAATAAACTTCCAAGCGCAGCCTCATTTTCATTCTTTGTTGAGCCCACAAAAAATACGGCAAGGGGACTGCCTGGTTTAGCTGGCAGAGGAATTGCCGTCCTC
>CAZRLQ010000419.1:0-1755 GCA_964600725.1 uncultured Desulfobacterales bacterium | reverse complement strand
CGCATATATTTTTATAAAATTAACTTGGCCAGGAAACGAATGTAATACCAGCAATAACAACTGAGGTTCCCTTTAAAAGGTTATAAATATTATTGCAAATATGCTTATAATTCGTTGATATTAAAAGCATAACTTTCTTTTTGAAAATAGTTTATGCAGGTTTTAGGATTTATGCTTACCAGCTTGAGAATAATATAAATCTTATGCATCCCGCAAGACCTAAATGGAAAAGAGGTTTCAAGGGGTATTTTATATCAGATCTGAGTTTGGCTATTTTTTGTGTTAGATATAGATTGAATCTTTTGTGCATCATAGTTGCGCATTAGAATCTAAAGTAAATATCTTCACAGAAAAATCGTTCAACTCAGGCTATAAAAGAGGAGTTTACCATGCCGGTTTACCTGTGGGAAGGAAAAAACAGAAAAAATGAGATCCAGAAAGGGGAGATGAAAGCCCCTGACGAAGAAACTGTAAAATCTAATTTAAATAAACTTAAAATTATTCCAACCAAAGTCAAGAAAAAACCTAAGGATCTTTTTGAAAATGTCTCTTTTTTCCAGCCAAAAGTTAAAGAATCAGATGTAATTGTTTTTGCAAGACAATTTTCTACTATGATTGATGCAGGTCTTCCAATAATCCAATGTCTTGAAATACTTCATTCTCAACAGGAAAATAAGACCTTTAAAAAAATTCTGAAGGACATAAAAGAGTCTGTTGCTAACGGAGCAACTTTGGCTGAGTCTTTAAAAAAATATCCCAAGCAGTTTGATGACCTTTTCGTCAATATGATTGCAGCAGGAGAAGCCGGTGGTATGTTGGACGACATTTTGAAACGACTGGCAGGTTATATGGAAAAAGCGTCAAAACTTAAAAAAAAGGTGAAAGGCGCTATGACCTATCCTATAATAACCATTATCATAGCTGTAATCGTAGTTGCTGTAATTCTTGTTTATGTTATCCCTGTATTTCAAGAAATGTTTTCCAGTTTCGGCGGAGCGCTTCCGGTTCCTACACAGATTGTGGTAAATATGAGTGAGTTTGTAAAAAGCAAAATTCATCTCATTATCGGCGCCGCAGCTATATTTATTTTTGCTCTCAGAAGATTTTACAGAACGGAAAAGGGGCGAATATTTATAGATGATTTATCAATTAAATTACCGGTAGTTGGAATATTGATACGAAAAGTTGCCGTAGCAAGATTTACGCGTACAATGGGTACAATGATTTCCAGTGGAGTTGCAATCCTTGATGCACTCGATATCGTTGCAAAAACATCTGGAAACAAAACAATTGAAAGAGCTGTTTACAAAGTCCGTTCCGGTATTTCCGAAGGACGTACGATGGCTGATCCCCTTTCTAAGACTAATATTTTTCCGTCAATGGTATGCCAAATGATTGCCGTAGGTGAAGCAACAGGCGCCCTGGATGCAATGTTAGAGAAAATCGCTATATTTTATGAAGAAGAGGTGGACCAGGCCGTTGAAAATCTGACCTCCATGATAGAACCATTTATGCTTGTCTTTTTAGGCGTAGTGATTGGCGGCCTTGTTGTTTCCATGTATCTTCCAATATTTAAGATGGCAGGAGCTGTTACTTGATATTCCAATCATCACAACCGACGAGTTGAAATGGCCTTACAAGGCATCTCCCGCTGAAGCGGCGGTATGCAGGACGTATAATTTTTGACCTGTGTCTGCTTAAGAGGCCATTTAAAAAACCCCTTTTTTCCAATCTCCCTGCTCCGCCTGTACGCCG
>CAZRLQ010000418.1:0-1765 GCA_964600725.1 uncultured Desulfobacterales bacterium | reverse complement strand
AGGCAGCGGTCTGCAAAACCGCTATTCACCAGTTCGAATCTGGTTGCCGCCTCCACTGTTTAATATAAATTTTTAATGCAATCTGAAATGTAATCTATAAGGGTTTAGCTGATTTAAGTTAAGCCCTTTTTTTGTTTTCACATAGATGTTTTCCCCTTGGATGTAAAGGAGAATGGATATATGCCGATGTCTGATACTTTTAAAAAACGCCTTTTTCCAGTATTGAAGGAGATTGTTGAGCATTTTGACACTCCCTTTCATATCTATGATGAAGAAGGAATATACAAGACAGGACAATTATTGGTAGATTCTTTCTCCGGGGTAAAAGGATTTCGTGAATACTTTGCAGTCAAAGCCCTTCCTAATCCAAGTATTCTTGAAATAATGAAGCGGCTTGGCTTCGGGTTTGATTGCAGTTCCATACCTGAACTGATGCTTAGCCGCAGTGTGGGATGTTTTGGAGAAGATATAATGTTTACCTCCAATAATACAAGTTTTCAGGAGTTTCAGGCGGCCAATGCAGATGGAGGCTGCATACTGAATCTTGATGATATAACTCTTTTATCTAAATTGCCTGAAATGCCTGAGCTTATCTGTTTCCGCTACAATCCGGGCCCGCTTCGCAGCGGCAATTCCATTATCGGCAATCCTGTAGAAGCTAAATATGGCGTCAGCTGCGATCAGCTTGTTGACGCCTATCGCATTGCCAAAGAACGGGGCGCTAAGAGGTTTGGACTTCATACAATGCTGGTTTCAAATGAATTGGATTACAGATATATGGTTCAAACAGCTCAGATGCTTCTGGAGCGTGTGGAGAGGATATCGTCGGAACTGGATATAGACTTTGAGTTTATTAACATAGGCGGCGGCCTTGGGATCCCCTATAAACCTGAAGATAAATCTTTAAACCTCGGCGCGATGGCAATTGATATCGCAAAAATTTTTTCCTGGTTTGAAAAGAAAAACGGATATGTGCCGAAGCTATACATGGAAAGCGGCCGGTATATGACAGGGCCTCATGGGGTATTGACGGTAAAGGCAATTAACCGTAAAGAGATTTATCGAAATTATATCGGTGTAGATGCCTGTATGTCATCTTTGATGCGTCCCGGCATTTATGGTGCTTACCACCATATTGACGTTCTTGGAAAAGATTTGGGACAAAATGATGTTCTGGTGGATGTTGTGGGATCCCTTTGTGAAAATAATGATAAATTTGCTATTAGGCGTCTGCTTCCAAAGATTGAAGAGGGAGACATTCTCATTATACATGATACAGGTGCCCATGGGCATGCAATGGGTTTTAATTACAACGGCAGGCTTCGGCCAAAGGAAATTCTTTTTAGAACCGATGGCTCGGCAGAACTGATTCGACGGGAAGAAATTATAGACGATTATTTTGCAACCCTTAAGTTTGAAAAAGATGTTCTTCTGACAAAGTGTTGAGTTTGTGAGCTTTGAGTGCTAAGTTCCTAACTCGTGACAGCCGCCAGCTTAAAGCGGGACAATACAGATTTGGCATTGCTTATCTGCGGTCAGGGCGAATACAGGATTTGCACCTGCTGTATTTATACAACTTTTGCCAGGGGGATAAATTTCGATCTATGCGGCTCTAACTATCAGCTTTTAGCCATTAGATGTCAGCTTTTGGATAAAACGGTTCATCCTCATTGTTTATCAGTCCGTCCAATCTGACCGTTGAAATTTCAAGATGTCCCTCCTTACGTCGGCAGCCGTCCTGACTCACAACTCATAACTTACAATG
>CAZRLQ010000417.1:0-1769 GCA_964600725.1 uncultured Desulfobacterales bacterium | reverse complement strand
TTTACGCTCATCGAATTAAGATATATGCTTGAGTTTTCGAAAAAACTATGATGCTTATCAATAGATTATGGTATAAATTTTGCTGTGTGCATAAGGGTAATGAGTGGTGAGTAATGAGAAAAATGCCTGAGGAACGGGGATGAAATAACTCCCATAAACAAGCATCACCTGGAGCCGTGATGCATATTGTTATAGATTTTCAACAATTACATGCCATGAAAAACCTAAGTTGTTTGACTATATTCAAAGATTATTTTTATATAACCTGCTGATTTTATTAGTCTGATGTGTTTGAAAGAGCTTTTTTGTATTCTAATAAATTCAGCGGCTTATAAAAAAACTTGATCATCGAGTTATACATAACTTCTCAAAAAGTTAGAGCAACAACAAAAAAATTCCCCTCAATCCCCTAATACCTGACACCTGACGGCATAAGTTCAATTGATAAGGAAAGCTCATGGCCAGAGTCGAGGTTGAAAGATATAATTCTTATGGAACTTCATTTTACCAGAGAGAACGGTCCTGTAGATGATATAATAGATAGTTTGATGGAACTTGCTGAAGGTATCCAATACCCTGAAGTTATTCGTGAAATAATTTTAGCAGCGCTCAAGGCAGGACAGGAAGAAAGAGAAAAAACCTACCTTAGGCTAATGAATTCTACATTAAAAGAGATGCGGTTCACCTCCAAAGTATTCGGACCTTACCGTAATGTCAAAAAAGTTAGTGTTTTTGGTTCCGCAAGGGTTCAGCCAGGCCTGCCCATTTACAACATGGCATCTCTTTTTGGCCGAAAATTAGCTGCAAAGGGATATATGGTAATTACTGGAGGTGGTCCCGGCATTATGCAGGCTGTAAATGAGGGGGCCGGATCACAAAATTCCTTTGGAGTGAATATTCAACTCCCTTTTGAACAAGAGACAAACCACATTCTCAAAGGAAACCCCCGGCTGATCTTTTTTAAATATTTTTTTAATCGAAAAATTGCATTTATAAAGGAGGCAGATGCTGTAGCTCTTTTTCCCGGAGGATTCGGAACATTTGATGAAGCAATGGAAGCGATCACCCTTGTACAAACCGGAAAATGTGAACCAATGCCGCTTATTTTGCTGGATCAAAAGAAAAGCTCATACTGGCCCACCTGGCTCAACTTTCTCAAAAAAGAACTTTTGTCTCGTGGTTACATAAACGCATCTGATTTTGACCTTTTTGAACAAGTCAATTCAGTGTCAGATGCTGTAAACATAATTGACCGTTTTTACAGCCGCTATCACAGTATTAGATACATTGGAGATCTCTTGGTAATTCGAATCACCTCTGCAATTGATCATATTAAAATAAAAAAACTAAAAGATAGTTTTTCTGACATCCTTACGCCTAACGGTGATTTAAGACTTTCGGGCGCACTTCCCGAAGAAATTGACGAGCCTGAAATTGCTCACCTGCCCAGAATTGTTATTGATTTCAAGCGGAAAAACTTTGGCCGGCTTCGCAACCTTATTGACGCTATAAATAACTTATAAATGCGAATTAAGGGGGTTCATAATCAAAATAAACATAGCAGCAAGTTTACCGGAAATGTGTACTGAAAGTCCATTATAGGATCTGACTTCAGATGCAATTTGAATCCTGGTTTTTTCCTCAGGCCGGCCAGATAATGATTCAATGGGCTGACGGATTTTGTTTGCTGCTGCTGACAACAAGTAAAATTATATGCAAAGATTTCAGCCCCATGAAGATTCAGGGCTGTCCCCCGAAACGCATTCAGA
>CAZRLQ010000416.1:0-1777 GCA_964600725.1 uncultured Desulfobacterales bacterium | reverse complement strand
GTCGGCAAGGACTTGAAGTATCGTAGTAGTGCGTCTGCGCCCCTGCCGCCCTGCATCTTCGGCAAAAGCAACGCTTGCAGAATTTAGGTAGAAAAAGAAAAAAGGGAATTCTTATCATTACTGACTACAACCGAGAACAGTTAGAAGCGCTTGAGATGGTGGAGCGCCACCTCAAAACGCTCTCGTCTTCAGAGCTGGCCAAGCTCAAGACAAAGATCAGACGCTATCTCCGATTTAGAAAAGAGATAGACGAATTTTCTCAACACTATTTTTCACAGATCTGCACTCAAAAATGTTATCAAGACAATTATAGCGCATGCTGCAACCCTGAAGGGATCACAACTTTTTTTGCCGACGTAGTTATCAATATCCTGATGTCCTCCAATGAAGAGGTTTCTCGGCTTCTGGAAGTTCTCTCCCTTCCGGGCCGTAATCTAAAGTGCGTATATCTGGGACAAGAGGGCTGCCTTTGGCGCATAAAGCCGATTGTGTGCGAAATGTTTCTATGCAAATATGTGGAAAAGAGAGTCTTTGACGAAAACCCTGCTGCACGGGTGCAATGGGAAAGATTCAGGCAGAGAAAAAAAAGATACACCTGGCCAAACCGCCCGATCCTTTTCGATGACCTGGAGTCTTATTTTATCCGGGCAGGATATACTTCCAACCTGATGTATTTTCATAACAGCCCTGGACTCTTGAGAGTAAAGCGCTTGGCCATGAAAGTGTAATAGCCCAAATAAATGCTGAACTCGGAAACTGTTCAGCTCTTCGCCGGGTACAAAGAAAGGAGTAGATAAGATGATTCGGAAAATCGCATGTCTGGTCACAATCGGACTGATTTTCTCGGGAATCAATGCCTTAGCGGCAGATTCAAAAAAGGAAGCAGCTGCCCTTTCCGAAGCCGAAAAATGGCTCGCTCTTGTAGACAGTAAAAAATATGCTGAGAACTGGGAAGAAGCATCTGAATTATTCAAAAATGCGATTCAGCCCCAGCAGTGGGTGCAATCAATACAGGCGGTGCGGGGACCTTTAGGTGACCTTATTTCAAGAAAAGAAAACAAAAGCCTACAAGACATCTTTGGCTGGCGCACCCGGCGGCGAATATGTTTTGATCCAGTTCCAAACCTCGTTTGAAAACAAGAAAGCGGCAGTGGAAACAGTCACCCCGATGATGGGCAAAGATGGTGTTTGGCAAGTATCCATTTACAATAGGTTTGTCCGGTACGGTATGCGTAATGATGATACCGAAGGACCTCCCGAACTTGGTCCATAAGTTTCAGTCTTGGATTGGGACGGAATTTCACTTGATTCTCCATATTTGTTGACATATTGCCCTAATAACTGGATTTCTCGAGTAAAAAAGCAGGTATCCTTCATTTTGTAGTTTACACTTTTTCAACATAGACGGATGCCAGCCATTAGCTGTCAGCGGCTAACTATCAAGTAAAAATTTGTATAAAAACAACAGTTAAGCCGAAACCTAACGGCTAATAGTTAGCCGCACAAGTCATATTTTTGAGGTATATTATCCCTAAGAGTGTAAACTACCTTTGGCTTGCTATGAAGGATCCCGCCTGCGTCCGGATGCCTCCCCATATGGTTTCCCGCCTCCCGACAAGCCCGGGAAACTAGGACCTGAGCCTGAAAAAGGGAACAAAAATAATTCTAACCTTTGCATGGTACAAAAAAACGGACGCAGCTTTCTCAGATGTTATTGCGTTGGTGCGGAGGCATATCCGGCATGCAGGGAATTATACAAACTCATCACCTGGGCCTG
>CAZRLQ010000415.1:0-1779 GCA_964600725.1 uncultured Desulfobacterales bacterium | reverse complement strand
GAACTAAAGTATATTAAAGTGCCTAAAGTTAAGGAACATGCCTTTGGCCTGCCTGCCGCAGGCAGGCGCTTCCGATTTTAATTTTTTATTAGACAATTTTGTTCACTTTGTTTCAGGCTGAAGTTGTAATTAGGTACTAAATATCTCTAATCCGCCTGTCTGCATGCAACGCACAGGCAGACCGAAGACATACTGCAATTTTAGGCATTTTAGGCACTTTTTGCTCATCTATCGTATCATGCCAAATCATGCCAAATTTGTTAAGTAAAAAATGGGGCTTCCTATACAATTAAATTATACCTCTGGAAATCAGCGAAAGGTGTGACAATTTGATCTTTTCAGCAGTATCTTTTCATGTATAGATCTCTGAGGTATCTGTTTTTACGCATGATATTCAATGCAAGATCCGCATGTCCCCTGCAATATCCGTTTCCAATAATCATCATAACATCTTTTCCGATTCCTTCAGCGCCCAGTGCTGCTTTTGTAAAAATGGTGGCCATGGAGAAAAAATATACCTTTCCACCATCCTTTGCAACCATGATGGAGCCCATTTCACTATTTTCACGTGATACGCAGTTTACCACCACATCACACAACTTGCCTTCCGTAGCATTTTCTACCTTTTTCAGAAGATCCAGTGCAAGATCCGCCTTTCCGACAATCACTTCATCGACAAAATCGGCATTGTCAAGATCTTCTTTTCCTTCATGCCGGTGGGCTATGGCGATAACCTTGCCGCTTGGCCCCGCTTTTATCTTAGCCTGCCAGCAGCAGAGCATTCCGGATTTACCCCTTGCCCCTATAACGGCTACAGTATCGCCTGGGCTGACAAGTCTGTCAACCTGGGCCGGCGCTCCTGCAACATCCAGAACAGCAAGAACAAGCGATTCCGGAATATCATCAGGCAGTTTTGCCCAGATTCCGCTCTCAAAGAGCAGAGCCTGCCCCTTAATATCCACCTGATCTTTATCCATATGGATCGTCAATATTTCGTCGATACGCAAAGGGGTCAGCGAGAGGCTGACAAGGCTGGCAATCCGGTCTCCTTCCTTAAGATCTATCCTCTTTTTTAAAGCATCGCCGATTTGCGCAACTCTTCCGATAAACATACCACCCGAGCCTGTTCGTGGATTCTTATGCTTCCCGAATCTCTTTACAATATCTCTCATGGCCTCGGCTATCTTTTGCGGGTCATTGCCGGCATGTTCCTTAATATCGGTAAAAGAAGCCGAATCTATGTTCAATCTTATTACATCGCATAAAATCTCATTATCATAAATTTCAGAAAAATCATTATCCACGGAAACCGCGGGTTGCGGCAATACACCCTTCGGATCCAATACCCTGTGAGTTCCGTAAAACTCTCCTTTTTTTTGCAATGTCGCCCCCAGTTGATAATAAGCCAATTAACGGCTAACCGCATAGCTTGATAGTATAAGAATTTACATTCTTTTATTAATAAGTTCGACAAGATACAGCAAGATACAATAGATGAGTAAAAAGTGCCTATGAGTGAGCCAAGGTGCCTAAAATACCTAAAGTTGCGGTACGCCTTCGGTCTGCCTGTGCGTTGCACGCAGACAGGCGTATTAGAGATATTTAGTCTATAATTACTTGAGTTTTCGAAAAATAGTTTTAGTGTTTGGCATTATAATTGCTTAACCCAATCTTCAGTATCGAATTTTGAGTTTTGAGATCAGGAATGGGGACGAAATAATTTTTCTGACTATAAAATGCCAAAAAATACAAAAATTTCTGATGCCTGCGGGGGCATCC
>CAZRLQ010000414.1:0-1805 GCA_964600725.1 uncultured Desulfobacterales bacterium | reverse complement strand
TTTAGGTATAATTTTGTGATTATCTTGGGGGCGTCAACATGCCGGAAACTTTTGCTCAGGTACTTAGATGTCCATATAAACAGTTTCACTAAACGTTAAGACTGGAAAAAATCATGTACTGGAATATAGGCAAAATTATTGGCAAAAGAGCAAACCTGACGCCAAAAAAGACTGCAATCATTTTTGAAGACAGGCCTATAACATACAAAATGCTCAATGATGATACCAACCGTTTTGCCCATTACCTGCAAAAAGCCGGTATAAAAAAAGGTGACAGGATTGCTTTAAATTTATTAAACTGTCCTCAGTTTATAACAATATTTTTTGCCGCAGCCAAATTAGGTATTATCATTGTGCCGCTGAATTTTCGTATTGTTGCGGAGGAGCTTAAATACCAATTGAACGATTCCGGCGCCCGGATGCTGCTGTTTCATGATATTGTTGTAAAAAATATCGAGCCTGTCAAAAACGCAGTAAAAATAGAAAAGGATAAGTTTATCTGTCTCAAAAGCAATCTTCCTGATCAGCCCAAATGCCCCAAGTGGGCTATCGGCTATAATAAAGTAATAGCCGACATGCCTGTTTATGAACCTGATCCTGCCGGACATATCGATTGTGACGATCCGCTGGCAATCATTTACACATCCGGTGTTACCGGTAATCCAAAGGGAGCGGTTCTTTCACATATTCAGACCTATTTTAAAAATTTTCAGATCACGATGTATACCGATATGAGGTCCAGCGATATTTTTCTTTCCCAGCTCCCTCTCTTTCGCTCAGGAGGACTTTTTATTTCAGCAATGCCCGTTTTATGCAGAGGCGCCACTATGATTTTAAGACAAAACCATACACCACTGGAATTTGCCGAAGACATTGGGAAATACAGAGCCACTATAATTTTTGCTTTAACCAACATGTGGAGATTTATTATTCATACAAAAGCATTAGATGATGTTGACATAAGCAGTGTAAGATGCGTTATTGGAGGGGGCGAAAAGACACCGCCCAAACTTGTTCAGGAGCTTGCCAATAAAGGTCTTTACATGCAATCGGGATTCGGCCAGACTGAAAATTCTTTTATGACGTTACTCCCAAAAGCCGATATACAAAGAAAAGAAGGATCAGTAGGTTTACCAGGCTTTTTTACCGAAGTATGGATTGAAAATGAAAAAAAAGAGAAAGCAATGCCAGGTGAAGTCGGTGAGATAGTTGCATCCGGCCCTACTGTGGTGAGCGGCTACTGGAACATGCCGGATAAAAGCGACGAAACCATTATCAACGGCGTGCTTCATACCGGTGACATCGGCTATACGGATGAGGAGGGCTATTTTTATATTGTTGGCCGGGCAGACGACCTGTATATCAGGGGCGGTGAAAATGTTTACCCTGCAGAAGTGGAAAAGATTCTGGCAAATCATCCAAAAATCGAAGATATTGCAATTATCGGCGTTCCTGATATGAAATGGGGCGAAACAGGGGTGGCTGTTATTGTCGCAAAAGAAGGAGTAAATATCTCAAAAAGGGAGATTCGGGAATATCTAAAAGGTAAAGTAGCAGGATATAAAATTCCCACTCATACCGAATTTGTTGAGAGTCTTCCAAAAACCGCCTCTGGAAAGATCAAAAAAGCAAAACTGAAAGAATGGTTTCTAACCGGTTGGAGATGACGACAACAGTGTGAAAATATTCTTGAGTTTTAGAAAAAACTATGATGCTTATCAATAGATTAATGGTATAAATTTTGCTGTGCGCATAAGGGTAATGAGAGGTGAATGGTGAGAAAAATGCCTAAGGAGGCTGAAATA
>CAZRLQ010000413.1:0-1813 GCA_964600725.1 uncultured Desulfobacterales bacterium | reverse complement strand
AAGATGCACCAAATGTATATTACCCGCTGATTTTCCAAATATTCAATTCGACAAAAATGGTATATGCAACTACTGTCATGCCTGGGATAAAAAGTGGCTTGATTTTGATTATGATCAGGCGGAAAAAGAGCTTGTTTCGATATTTGATTCAGCCAGGTCAAAGAGAAGAAAATACGACTGCCTTATACCTTACAGCGGTGGAAGAGACAGCTCTTATGTCGTATATCTTTGCAAAAATAAATACAGATTAAATCCTCTTGTTATTACTTTTAACAACCTTTTTATGAGCAGCCATGCAATCCGGAACATCTTCAATATGAGTAAAATATTAAATGTCGATCATGTCATGGTGACTTACAAGCCGGATATATTGATAAAGATGTACCGCAGCATGATCACACGCGGCGGAGAGTTTTGCTCTATATGCACAACCGGAATAAATTATGTAAAGATAATTTACCAGAAGTTGTTTAAAATTCCACTGATGATTTCAGGTACAAGCTCAAGAGTGGATGAGCAGTCCCCTTTTGAAGTTACATCGACCCATCCATTGTATGTACGAAAAGTTCTTTTAGAAAGCGGATTTACATTAAATGAGATTAACTCCTTTTTGATTAAACGTCAGTATGAATTGCCCGCATTTGAAAAGATAAAGATCAAATTGCTTGATGCCGATTATATACAGATCAATCTGCCTGATTATATCAGGTGGGATAATATGGAGATACAGGAAGTATTGGAAAAAGAGCTTTGCTGGATAACGCCTGATAAGCAAAAAGATCATATTGACTGCAGATTTGCGCCGATAAAATATTATCTGAAAAACAAGCAGATTCCAAATTTTATTTTTGCACAGGAAAAATATTCTCAACTCATCAGAGATGGCCAGATGACAAGGGTTGAAGCTTTAAGATCACTGAACAAGAAAATAGAGACCGAAAGTGATGAGCCTGAAGAACTTGATGATTTTCTAAAATTTTTTAATCTGGATAGAAAGGATATTGAAAATAAGGAAAGAAAATCACATCTCGATTATGTTACAAAGGAGGAGCTCGAGATTAAGGAGGATCCTTTGTTTAAATTGATGTCAATTCCCTGGAAGATGTACAAGCATTTAAGAAATTGATATGCGTGGGAACGAGCAAATAGCTGCCGGAAAACATTTTTTTTAAAATCACAGCTCTTGAAATTATATCTATGCGCATTAAAATCCTTCATGTTATTTATACTTTTGATATCGGCGGGCTTGAAAACGGTCTTGTGAATTTGATCAATTATCTTCCGGAGGAAAAATATTCTCATATTGTTTGCATTCTTTCAAAAGGAAAAAAATGCGCCAAGAGAGTGAAAAAGAATGTAAAATATTATGAGCTTGGGAAAAAGGATGGAAATGATTTTTCAATACCTTTTAAAATAGCTTCAATAATCCGGAAAGAAAAAATAGATATTGTACACACCAACAATTGGGTTTCTCTTGTCGAAGGAGTTCTGGGGGGACTTTTAGGAGGCTGCCGATCATTAATACACAGCGAGCACGGAAAAGAGACAGATGATATGTTAAAACAGCCTGTTCGGCGTATCATTGCCAGGCGTATATGTTTTAAACTGGTAAAAAAAGTTATTACGGTTTCGAAATTTTTAAAAGATGAATTTGTTAATATGTCTCTTTGTACTGATTCTAAAGTTAAACCTGTTATCAATGGGGTTGATAACAGAAAATTTACCTTTATCTCCGGTGTGGAAAAAATTAAATACAGGAAAAAGTATGAAATCCCTGAAAATGCCTTTGTTATAGGATCCGTAGGGAGACTTG
>CAZRLQ010000412.1:0-1868 GCA_964600725.1 uncultured Desulfobacterales bacterium | reverse complement strand
GAGGCCTTAACTCAATAAGAATATAAAGATACAATTGTTCTGTCTTGAATGGAATTGGATTTTCCATAAAAACGTAAGACCTTATTGAAAATATTTAATTTTGCTTACGTTCAAAAAATACGAAAATTAAAAGCAGCAGGAATACATTAACCCATCTTAAAAATTTGAGCTTGATACAGAGATTGGCTGAAATAGATGTTTTACATATATAGCCTAAAAGTTTCAGCGATATTTCAGAGAGGAAACGGTATGGCTAAAAAAAAAATCACATACCCGAAAAAAAATATCATATTAAAAAATACCTGGTTGAAAAATTAAAGAAAATAGTCATCATTTTTTTTGATACTCGCTGGATGAAAAGGATACTGCTGAAGGATTATAACATATCCAAAGCCTTGTATCATTTTTATCTTCGCATCGAAAATTTAGCCAGTACAGAGGCCATAATTGTATATCAGATGGGAAAAGTAGGTTCTACAACGATACTCAAAACTCTAAAGGCATCAGAACTTGATAATCCCATTTATCATATCCACGATTTGAAGCAGGAAACTTTAAAAAAAGATGAAAAACATTATAAAAATCTATTTCGCGGTCATTACCGGCATAGAATAAGACCATTTCACCTCTGGGAGAGTCAATACTTGCGCTCTCGACTTGAAAAAGGAAATACTAAAAAATGGAAAATTATAACCGTTGTTAGAGATCCTGTCGCCCGAAACATATCAGCGTTTTTTCAAACACTTCAATCTGAAGTAGATTTAGATTATCATCAATTTTTATCAATGAATAATAGTCAGACTCAGAAGGTTATAGAAGAATTAATTGATATATTCCTGAACCGAATCAGATGGCATGATTATCCTTTAAAGTGGCTTGACGCAGAACTGCAAGATGTTTTAGGCATTGATGTCTTTGCAAGTGCTTTTCCAACAGCAAAAGGATACAAAATATACAGGACAAAGCATATCAATTTATTGCTCCTGCGATTGGAGAGCTTGAGAGATTCCGCCCGTGATGCTTTTAAGGAGTTTCTGGATATAGATCAATTTTCCCTGATAAAAGCGAATATTGGTTCAGAAAAACCCTACTCTGATATTTATAAAAAATTTAAAGATCGCTTTTTCTTGCCAGACATCTATATCGAAAAGATGTATACATCCAAATACATGAAACATTTTTATACAGAGGAAGAAATCAGTCAGTTTAAGGAAATATGGAACAAAGGCTCAGCCGAAAGTAGGAAAATCAAGTGAGCGCTATTTGTTTCAATGTTGACACAACAATATATGATATACAGCGAGGGCAGATAAAATGAAAAAAAAGTCAATGTTTCTTTTAATCGTACTCTCAATTGCGCTCTGCGGCCCGGTTGGTGCTAAAGACGTATTGATAAATGAATCTTTAAATGAGAACATAGCTCAAAGAACTCTCCTTTATTTCAAGGCGTTGCAAGATGGTGATATAAACACGATTAAGCAATTCCTTTCCCATGATATTTACTACAAAAACAGAGCCTTGCTGGAACAAAACAAGAGTTATTCAGAATTCCTTCGGAATTATTATAAAAATATCGTTTTTAAAGTGAAAAAAATTGTTGCCAATAATAATTTTTACATTGTGCATGTTGCAATGCAATCTGCAAATGGAAAACAAAGTATAATACATTTGAGGCTTCAACCCAGTATGGATAACTTTGATAATGTTGAGTCATGGAAAATTGAAGATTTGATAGAAGATTTTCTAAAAGAATAGTAACCTCTCAATAAGTTAGGCACCTATGTACTTCCCCCTTTGAAAAAGGGAGATTGAGGGGGATTTTCCCATCGTTGCCCTAACTTTTTTGAGAAATTACAAAGAATAAACTT
>CAZRLQ010000411.1:0-1885 GCA_964600725.1 uncultured Desulfobacterales bacterium | reverse complement strand
AATAGATGAAATATTAGAAGACTTGCCGCAGAGTTGTGATGTTAGTACAAAAAAAATGCAAAGGCTGTAAAAAAACTGGATTGGATATAAATTGTATATTGATGCTGAATGGTCAATATTTCAGTAAACTCTTTTTTGGCTCCGGCATCTGTACATAACAGCCAGGCAGCACTACCTCATGCGGCAAGTAAGTATGAATGAGGCATTTAAATTTTTACCGATGAAAGGTAAACATTGGCAAACAGAAACTTAAATTTCTTGCACAAAAAGGTAAAATTGCAGGTTTTCCGGATCCAGGTTCCAAAAGAGGCAGTTGGATATTGATAAACATAAGCTTAACAGGCAGAAAATTTATATGCAAATGCTATTGACCTTTTAAATAGGATTTAATATGAAGTCGTCCATAGCGTTTTTTAAAAATAAAAATGGATTTTATTATGATGCCGATCAAAGCTATGAAAATCTATAAATATCCTTCAGAATCAGCGGAAAAGAAGGTTGCTTCCATTGTAAATCGCGGACTTGGCTTTAATGAAAAGGATTTTCTTGAGGTTAAACGCATTCTTGAAGATGTCAGGAAAAATGGAGACCGGGCGATAATTAAATATTCAAATCGTTTTGATTCTCCAATGTCAGATGTAGAAACACTTAAAGTAACACCAGACGAAATTGATACAGCGGAAAAAAATGTAAGCAGCAGTTTTGTTCATTCTTTAAACCGGGCTGTTCTGCAGATAGAAAATTTTCATAAACATCAGTTAAATAGATCATGGATCAATACGGACAGGCCCGGGACATTTCTCGGCCAGCTTTCAAACCCTGTTGATGCAGCGGGTGTTTATGTTCCCGGCGGAACGGAAGGCAATACCCCCCTGGTCTCTTCAGTTTTAATGGGAGCCATCCCTGCAAAAATTGCTGGTGTTAAACAGATTTCAATGGTTACACCGCCTAAAAAGGATGGAACGATCAATTCTCATCTGCTGGTTGCTGCAAAAAAGGCCGGAGTTGATCTTATATTTAAAGCCGGCAGTGCTTGGGCTATTGCCGCTTTAGCCTATGGTACTGAAACAATACCTAAAGCCGATATTGTTGTAGGGCCGGGAAACATTTATGTTATGATGGCCAAAAAGATTGTGGCCGGAACCGTTGGAATAGATATGGTCGCCGGGCCAAGCGAAATCATGGTCATTGCAGATACCGAGGCAACACCTGAATTTATAGCCGCTGATCTTCTTTCCCAGGCAGAACATGATATTATGGCATCTGCTTTACTTGTTACCACTTCCAACGAAATAGCGAAAAGAGTTGTTTCAACTGTGAAAAATCAGCTTGAAAATCTGTCAAGAAAAGAGATTGCGGGAAAATCTCTTGATAACTTCGGCGCCATATTTGTTGTACCGGATCTTAATTTCGCAATGGAACTTGCAAATCGCATTGCACCAGAACATCTTGAACTTCAGATAAAAGATCCCTTTGAATATATCGGCAGGATTCGTAATGCCGGTGCTCTATTTATTGGAAATTATACACCGGAGCCTGTGGGAGATTATATTGCAGGTCCGAACCACGTACTTCCCACCGCCGGAACCGCCCGGTTTTCATCTCCCCTTTCGGTTGATCATTTTATCAAGAAAACCAGCCTGATATATTATTCCAGAGAGACTTTTGAAAATGAAGCTGAAGATATTATCCGTCTGGCTGAAATCGAAGGACTGGACGCCCATGCAAATTCAGTGAGAATAAGACTGACAAAATAGTGATGTATAAAGGCTGGAGATGAAAAATCAGAACGTCCATTACATTATAATACTGCATATAATTAACATTCCTCCTATTGATGAATCAGAATCAAAGGAACTCCGCCATTATAT
Organism: uncultured Desulfobacterales bacterium; assembly: GCA_964600725.1. Taxonomy (GTDB): domain Bacteria; phylum Desulfobacterota; class Desulfobacteria; order Desulfobacterales; family CAZRLQ01; genus CAZRLQ01. Next base: position 14 of record CAZRLQ010000411.1, on the reverse strand, counting down.
TCCGCAAAAACCGG
>CAZRLQ010000410.1:0-1889 GCA_964600725.1 uncultured Desulfobacterales bacterium | reverse complement strand
ACATCCCTGCCTGCTGCAGGCAGGTAAAATGTGTAACTCAATGTTAAAGTTTTTTGAGCTATTCAAAAAATAATTTTTATATAACCTACTGATTTTATTAGTCTGATGTGTTTTAAAGAGCTTTTTTGTATTCCAACAAATTCAGTAACTTATAAAAAAATTTGATCATCGGGTGTAAGCTGGGTTTGAAAGATCCTACATTTCGCTTGTCTCTGTAACACTTTGAAAATTAAGCAGGTTTTTTGATGCCCTTTTATATATCTGAATATCATGGTTTAATAAATTCAAATAGTTAGAGCGCAAAGAGCGAAATGCGGGAAAGATGTTCATTTTATTTTTATATAAATTCACATAAAGGAGAGCTTATGAATAAACTGGGACTTATCACCGCCCTGAAAGAGAAGGTAAATATTACAAAGCCGGAAGCTGCAAAGATTGTTCAAATGTTTTTCGACCATATGACAGAAGCCATGGTGAAAGATGAGCGTGTTGAAATCCGTGGTCTGTGCAGCTTTTATGTCAAACAATACAAAAGCTATAAGGGCCGAAATCCAAAAACAGGAGAACAGGTTCTCATAAAACCGAAGAAACTCCCCTTTTTTAAATGCGGCAAAGAACTAAAAGAACGGGTGGATAGATAAAGCTGTGCCTGAATTAGAATCAATAATAGATCAGAAACAGCCCATAGCCTTTTTGACCGCTCTTCTTCGCAAAAGAATCATTTCTGGATCACTTCTTTTTACGGGAATTGAAGGTGTGGGGAAAAAGACTGCCGCCATAGCTTTTGCTGCGGCTTATAACTGTCTGAACAGAAAGTTTGTCGATTTTTCCAACAATAAGGAAAAAAATTTTACTAAAACTTCTGATCAAAATATGACATTAAGCGGTTGTGGCTTATGTCGATCTTGCAAGAAAATCGAATCAGACAGCCATCCTGATATTATTACTGTAAAACCTGCTGGGTTTTTTATCAAAATTGATCAGATTCGCTCACTTTGCGGCACCCTTGCCATGAAGCCTTATGAAGCAAGACTGCGAGTCGTTATAATTTCCAATGCCCAGTCTATGAATCCCGAGGCAGCCAATGCCCTGCTCAAGGTTCTGGAAGAACCGCCGGAACATACTATTTTTATACTGACTGCCGCACAAGCTTCCGATCTCCTGCCGACAGTCAGATCTCGTTGCCGGCAAATCATCTTCAGCCCGATTTCGAAAAAAAATATTGCGGTATTCCTTGTGGAAAAATACAGAATCAATCGTGATGATGCGACGATCGTGGCAGCCTTGGCAAATGGAAGTATTTCAAAGGCGATCTCCTTGAGCCGGACGGATTGGGTAAAACAAAGACGCTGGCTCCTAAATGCCAGCGGTCTGAATCATCCTGAATCTCTTTCTTCAAGACCGATCAGCTTTTCTCTGGCATTTGCGGAAAAATTATTAAGAAAAAAAGAGCTGCTTCAAGACTCCTTGCAATTGCTCAAATTCTGGCTTAGGGATCTTATCATATACAGATATTGCTCTGAAAAAGTTATAAACAGCGATTTGACTGAAGAGCTTAAATATGCTTCAGAACATATTTCTGATGCCTCAATTCTTGCAAAAATAGAAGCTGTCCGGTCAGCACAAAAAAATATCCAGTTAAACGCAAATTTAAGGCTGACCTTAGAGACAATGGTGATAAAATTTGCAAAAAATTATGATAAAAGATTATCATAAAAAATGAGGCTAAAACAGGCTGTCCGTCTGCGCATCTTACCTCCAAACTATCTTTGCCCGACATTCAGACATAAAACCATCGAAACCAAGCAAGCGTTTTCGCTGTTTATGTTTTCATAATTGACCATATACTTGAGTTTTCGAAAAAACTATGATGCTTATCAATAGATAAT
>CAZRLQ010000409.1:0-1895 GCA_964600725.1 uncultured Desulfobacterales bacterium | reverse complement strand
CCGGACAGATTCATCAGGCACTTTTCTCAATACTCATCACTCATTACCCTTATGCACACAGCAAAATTTATACCATTATCTGTTAATAAGCATCATAGTTTTTTCGAAAACTCAAGTAATTAACCTAAAAGAGTTTCGAAAAAATCATTACCCTTATCATCTACAATAATAAATGCAGGAAAATCCTTTACGGTAATCATAAATATAGCTTCCATGCCAAGTTCTGGATACTCAAGAGTCTCGACCTTTGTAATACATTCTTTTCCAAGCCTGGCCGCAGGACCCCCTATGGAACCAAGGTAGAATCCGCCATATTTTTTGCACGATTCAGTTACTTCTTTTGAACGATTTCCCTTTGCCAGCATAACCATGGAACCTTTATGTTTCTGAAACAGAGGCACATAAGGATCCATGCGCCCGGCCGTTGTAGGACCGAATGAGCCTGAAGCATATCCTTCAGGAGTTTTTGCAGGTCCCGCATAATATATAATATGATCCTTTATATACTGAGGAAGATCATTTTCCTTCTCCAGCCGTTCTTTCAGTTTGGCATGGGCGATATCCCTTCCCACCACGATCTTTCCTGTAAGCAGAAGAGGTGTTGCAACCGGGTATTTCGTTAAAACAGCCCGAATTTCATCCATTGGTCTGTTCAAGTCTATACGGACGGCTTTTTCATCTGCCTGCTCTGTCTCGGGCAGATATTTTGATGGATCTGTCTCTAACTTTTCCAGAAAAATGCCGTCTCTGTTAATCTTTGCCTTGATGTTTCTATCCGCGCTGCAGCTTACTCCAAGGCCTATTGGACATGACGCCCCATGTCTCGGAAGACGTACAACTCTTGTGTCAAGACAAAAATATTTTCCTCCAAATTGAGCTCCTATATTGAGATCGCCGGATATCTTAAGTATCTCTTTCTCAATTTCAAGATCTCTGAAGGCCCTGCCCAGTTCGTTTCCCTCGGTGGGAAGATTATCAAGATAGCCGGCTGATGCCAATTTTACTGTTTTTAAATTCATTTCCGCAGAAGTTCCACCGATAACAAAGGCGAGATGATAAGGCGGACAAGCCGCCGTTCCAAGGGATTTCATCTTGGCTCTCATTAAATCGAGAAGTTTTTCGGGAGTCAGCACCGCTTTTGTTTCCTGATAAAGATAGGTCTTGTTTGCCGAACCGCCTCCTTTTGCAATAAACAAGAATCTGTATTCATCTCCTTCAGTCGCATGCAGATCAATCTGCGCAGGAAGGTTACAGGCGGTATTTTTTTCTTCGTACATGGTAAGAGGCGCGTTTTGAGAATAACGAAGGTTGCAGGTTGTATAAGCATTGAAGACACCTTTTGAAAGAGCCTCTTCATCTGAGAAACCTGTCCAGATCTGCTGCCCCTTTTTTCCCATCACAATTGCCGTGCCCGTATCCTGGCAAAGAGGAAATACGCCGTCGGCTGAAATAACTGCATTTTTAAGCATCTCAAGAGCCACATATTTGTCATTATCAGAACTTTCAGGATCATTTATGATTTCCGACATCTGCTTTAAATGCGAGGATCTCAGCAAATGGGATACGTCGGTAAATGCCTGCTGCGCAACAAGAGTAAGCGCTTCAGGCTCAATTTTCAATATATCTTTTCCTTCAAAGGATTTTAATGAAACATGCTCTTTTGTTAATAAGCGATATTCAGTAGTATCTTTGCCCAGAGGAAAAATATTCTGATATGCAAACTCCACCATTTGCGGTTCTCCTTTTTTCATATGCTTTTATCTGCAATGCTTGACCATAAATCCATCCACTCTGCCACAGCCTTTGGGACAATCCCGATAATACTCTCTGTAAAATATTACTTCTTAGAAAAAAATACCATTGCTGTCAAGAAATTTCCTAAAATTACAAAAAAA
>CAZRLQ010000408.1:0-1932 GCA_964600725.1 uncultured Desulfobacterales bacterium | reverse complement strand
GCCTGCCGCAGGCCCGCCTGTCGGCGGACAGGCAGGGCTGACAGTAGTTGACTTACGAAAATATACAGAACCTTTTCAGCCGCGAAGCAGGACGAATGCATCAAAATTTCAAATCTTTAAAAATCAAACAGTTACATGATGCAGTGATCAGCTTGTCGATGCTTATTGGTGAATCTGTAGTAACTTCTCTCAAAAAGTCAGGGTAATGATGGTAAAATTCCCCTCAATCTCCCTTTTTTAAAGGAGGAAGTACACAGGTACGCGGAGTTATGGAAAGATTACAATCCTCACTTGTAACCTATTGATTTATCTAAAACCAAAAATCATTCCAAATTTTGATGCAATCGCCCCTTGGCAGCACAGGAGGCTGTCCTGAAATGAAAAATTTTTACAATCACTGACAGCCTCATCGTGATTATCGTTATAATCCTTCCTTAAACGCGTTCTCATAAGCTTCATCTAACCGCTTTTCCAGATAAGAGAGGCTTTTTTCACTCCATTCATATAAGTCAATGCAGTGAGCATCTTGTCCAAAAAGTCCTTCGGGAACAAAGTCTCCTTTTTCCTCAGGATCGGTAATCATATCATCGTAAAAACATACGGAAAGCCATCTGTTTTCAGGGTCGTCATCAATAACATCTACCATAGCAAACAGGTCTCTTTTTTTCTGTTTTAAGTGGGCCGCCTTAAGAGAATAGGTTATGCCGGGTCTTTCATTGAAAGTAAGCATAACATCATTTTTTCCGGCTAAATGATCTTTTAGCTGGATAAATGCTTTTTTTGTCTTTTGGGGAATATCCTGCCATGCTTCGAGAAATTCATTTAGTTTTAGCTGGTCTTCTTTTTCCATCATAAGTTAGGCTCCTTTTCCATCATAATAAATAAGGTCTGTAATGAAACAATCGCTGTGCATTAAGCCGCTTGGATTAAGGCTGGATTTATTTGATCTTGTTGACTAAAACAGCTTTTGAAAGCAATGATGCTGCATCTCTGTCGACAAGCCAGAGCACTTCACCCTTTACGGGATTGATTTTTTGGGCTGGGAACCCGGCTTGCCCACCAGAAAGCATCCTTTTTACTATTTCAGACTTTCCGTTGCCTGATACCAGAAAAACAATCTTTCGTGCTCTGTTTAGGACAGGATACGTCAATGTAAGACGAGTCAGATTGGGATTCCCTCCTTTTACCGCCACAACCAGTCTTTCTTTTTCCGCCAAAGATCTGTGCTCTGGAAAAAGAGAAGCGATATGCCCATCTGTGCCGATGCCAAGGAATATCAAATCAAAAACCGGAAAAGATGTCTCATCGATCCGAAAAAAGGCTTTGAGCACCTTCTGGTATGCCGCAGCTCCGTCTTCCGGGAATCTCTCTGCGGGCATGGGGTGGAGATGCTTTTTTGGAATGGGAACCTTATCAAGAAAGTCACTTTTCGCCGTACCATAGTTGCTGGTATGGTCATATTCCGGAACACATCGCTCATCGACCCAGAAAAGACAAGTCTTATCCCATGGTATATTCGAACGATACGGTTCTTCTCCTAACATTCTGTGCATGGCTCTTGGTGTGGAACCTCCTGAAATGGCTACTGAAAAAGAGGTTCTCTTTTCAACGGAATCTATCGCTGTCTGCACAAAAATGTCGGCTGCTCTGAAAGCGAGGCTGACCGGATTATCTTCTATGATTATTTTGGGTTTGAAGATCATTATATATGTTTGAGTTTTGAGTGATGAGTTTTGAGATCAGGAATGGAGACGAAATAACTTTTCCAACTATAAAATGCCCCAAAAATACAAGAAATTTCTGATGCCTGCAGGGGCATCCACAGGGGACCGCCCCTGCTATTTTGCGCTAATATGCATCACTGCTCCGGGTGATGATACCTGAATCCTGCATTCAGTTTTCGCGAAATGATTATATCTGCCTCATGTTTCA
>CAZRLQ010000407.1:0-1953 GCA_964600725.1 uncultured Desulfobacterales bacterium | reverse complement strand
AAAATGACGCTTTTATTAAAGGACTGGATTATTATCAAAAAGGAGAGTTTGAACTTGCAAGGGCTCACTTTGAAGAAGCTAAAAGTTTAGAGCCCACCAATCCTACAATATACTTCTATCTCGGAAATGTTTACTATCAGCTAAAAGATATTGATAACGCTATTTTAAATTACACGAGAGGGCTTGACTTTACAAATGAAAAAGGACCCTTTTTCTATAATTTGGGGAACTGTTATTTTGTTAAAAATAACTATGATATGGCACTTGAAATGTATAAAAAAGCAATAGAATACGATCAAAATCTGTTTGATGCATATCTAAATTCCGGGAATGCATACTACCTGGAAAAAAAATACGACAAAACAATAGAAAGCTGGGAAACCTATCTAGAAAAGAATCCCAATACTCCTCAATACGATAAAATAAAAAAAGCTATTGCATATCTTAAACAGGAACTAGAAAAAATGAAAACAGAAGAAAATACTTCTAAAACAAGTGCATCCTCCGAGGCCAGTGCAAAAGATGAAAGTAAGAAAAAAGAAAATGATAATCTGTTGAATGATATTATGGGAGATTTAAATCAAATCATAAAACAAACAGAAAATGTCATGGAAACTAGCGAGGAGCCAATAAATGATCTATCCAGTGAGGATATTGAAAGGTAGGTTTTATTTATGAATGGGAAAAAAATAATTATAATTATTTCAATCATTCTTATTTTACTGGCATTGGCAACAATCTTTTATTTGATACCTACAATAAAAAAATTAAAAACTCTTGAAAAACAGATTGTGAAGGTCGAAGAGCAACCACCGGTAAAGGAGGAAAGTAAAACTGAAAAAATACAAAACTACTTAAAGCTTGCTAAGTTCTATATATTAAAAGAAGAATATGATTTTGCACGGCAGCAATTGGAAAAAGCCCTAATAGAGGATCCAAATAACCAGGAAGCCTTAAAACTTCTTGACGAAGTTATAGGAAAACAAAAAACCCTTGCAAAAAAGAAGGAAGAAAAAGAGAAAAAAAATCTCAACAAGGTTGTTTCAACACTTCAAAAAAGCATACCAAAACAGAAGCCAGAATTGAAGAAGAAGGAAGAGAAAAAGATAGATTTAGAAAAAGAAAAACAGAAAAGACTTAACCTGGCGAAATCTCTCCTTGAAAAGGGAAGAGTAGCTTACAAACAAAAAAAGTATAATGATGCAATTAAAAATCTACAAAAATCCCTTGAACTTAATCCAAACAATGCTGAAGCTCTGGCATATTTAGGTGCATCATACTTTGAATCAGGTAGTAACTCTCAGGAAAATATAAAAAAAGCGATTGAAACTTCAAAAAAGGCCCTAACTTTTAATCCAACACTATCCCTACCCCACTACACCCTTGCTCAAATTTATGATCGCCAGGATCTTATTACAAGCGCTATGATGGAGTATAAGAAAACACTTGAACTTGACCCAAACAATGGGATGGCCTACTATAAGCTGGGAGTACTTCAGTATCTACAACGAAATTACAAGGATGCTCTTATATCTTTTACAAAAGCAGCAGAGCTTATGCCTGACTTCTCACAGGCATATTACAATTTAGGATTAACAGCACAGAAGCTGGGTGATACAAATATTGCAGTAAATGCTTACAGCCGGGCAATAAAGATAAAACCAGATTATACAAAGGCTTTAATAAATCTTGGGTTGCTCTATTTTGAAAATAATTTTTATGACAAAGCAATTGCCCTATATAAAAAAGCTATCTCTGTAGACCCTAATAATGTAAAGGCACATATAAAACTTGGTGATGCATATAGATCGAAAAAGATGTATGATAATGCAAAATTAGAATATGAAACAGCATTAAAATTGGACCCAAACAGTGACATAACTCATTACAATTTATCGATAATGTACGAAATGGAAAAACAGTACGATAAAGCCGTAGATGAGCTTCTTAAAG
>CAZRLQ010000406.1:0-1963 GCA_964600725.1 uncultured Desulfobacterales bacterium | reverse complement strand
AACAGGACTGAATGAGGCTTTTGTTATCGATTCCTCAACTCGCGATAAGCTGATCACAGAAGACCCAAAAAGTGCAGAACTGATTAAGCCATTTCTTGCTGGCAAGGACATAAAACGGTATCAATTACCACAAACCAATAAACATCTCATTTTTACTCGAAGAGGAGTAAATATTAAAGAATATCCCGCGGTAGAATCCTATTTGAAGCAATTTAAAGAAAAACTCATGCCAAAACCAAAAGATTGGAATGGAGAAAAATGGAAGGGTAGAAAACCGGGGTCATACAAATGGTACGAAATCCAAGATTCTATTGATTATTACCTTGAATTTGAAAAACCAAAGATTATTTACCCAAATATCTGTAAAAGACCGGAATTTGCCTTTGATAAATCAAAAAAATATACGAATCAAAAGTGTTTCATCATTCCTTTGACAGATAAGTATCTTCTTGGGATTCTTAATAGTTCAGTGAATTTTTTCCTCTTTAGAACGATTTTGCCAAAATTACGGGGCGATTTTTATGAACCCAGCTATGTCTTCTTCAAAGATTTCCCAATCCGCACCATTGACTTTTCAAACCCATCCGAAAAAGCCCAGCACGATAAACTTGTTTCCTTGGTAGATAACATGCTCGAACTCCAGAAGAAATATCACATGGCGAGAATGGAGCGAGATAAAGAGCTTTACGAGCGGCAGATAAGGATTGTTGATGCGCAGATTGACGGGCTGGTTTATGATTTGTATGGGCTGACGGAGGAGGAGATAAAGGTGGTGGAAGAGAGTGTGTGAGATAAAAAAATTGCAAAGCGAAGAAGAAAGAAACCGATATAAATTACTTATTGATCTTGGAAACGAAGTTTTTGGAAGAGTGCAGGAAAATATTTCAAATTTTAATAGCCGAAACATAACATTCATCGGCATTATTTTACCTATTCTTTCGATTGCTTTAACACTTGTACTATATTTACTTCAAGAAGGGTGGCAACCTTCGGATGTAGATATTTTCTTATTGATCGCTTTTATTCTTTTTTTAGTCATTTCATTGGTCATAAACATTTCAATTTTTCATCCAACCAATTATAAGTATTTAAATGTGTTTGGGAAAACCACATTTGATAAGTTAATAGCCAACTCTGAAAAAGAACTTCTCTCACATTTTCTAAATCACCTTAAAGAAGCATATAGATACAATGTAAATAAATATGAAAAACGGATGTGGTGGTTTACTGTCGCTTTATACACGTTTATCGCGGCTAACATCATATTTATAATCTTAATAATAAAAAATATAATATGGAGGTGAAGATATGTCTGATGAAGATAAAGAAACGGACTCAGAACGAGTTGAGCCGTTAGAAGTGAAATCGATTGAAGGTGTAGAAGGAACTATAATGATGAAGGTCGCTGCAATCAAGGCAGATGAAGAGAAAGACCAAGAGTGAAAACGTTCAATCCACGCCAAGATTTCTCGAACCCATCGAAAAAGCCCAGCACGATAAACCTGTAGGCTTTGGTGGATAACATGCTCGAACTCCAGAAGAAATACCACGAGGCGAGAATGGAGCGAGATAAAGAGATTTACGAGCGGCAGATAAAGATTGTTGATGCGCAGATTGACCGGCTGGTTTACGATTTGTATGGGCTGACGGAGGAGATAAAGGTGGTGGAGCGATAAATGTATTTGTCAACACAACCTGTTCAAAGTTAGGACCATTTCTCAAAAACCATAATACATGGCTTATTGAGGATGGGTCGCAAAGATATTTTAATACAATCTTCGTCTAATATGTTTTCAGCATTTTTTTCAATTTCGTCTACGGATTTGCTAAACTCTACTGGTGGAAGTTTGTGTGTGCATGAGCCCAGCGGTATGCTTATTCCAAAAATTGTCCTATTTTCTTCTTTGGTGAAACCCAAGTTTCCCACCCAAAAATCAAAACCGCCATCGTACGGCTGCACGCC
>CAZRLQ010000405.1:0-1972 GCA_964600725.1 uncultured Desulfobacterales bacterium | reverse complement strand
AGTCTTAGAGTCTGTTTGAAAACTTTAAATTTTGTTTAATACCTAAATCCTGCAAGCGCCGAGTTTGCCGAAGATGCAAGGCGGCAGGGGGGCAGACGCACTACGATACTTCAAGTCCCTGCCAGCACCGCAGATTCGGTAAAACCGGCGCTCCCGGAGGGTAAACTATTTTCAAAAACCGCAGCCTTGATGGCCGCATCAAACCGATGCGTGTTATGCAAGCACAACATTTCTATAATTCGTTGACATTAAAAGCATAATTTTCTTTTTGAAAATAGTTTATGCAGGTTTTAGGTGATATTGAACAGACTGAAGCGTTTTGAAACTGTCTCATAGTTTTAATATACTTCCGTATTTTAAGGTAGAGTTAAAGCTTGATGCACTCGTAAAAAGTCCCAACATTTTATTTTGACCACAGCATATGGCCGCTCGATCTGTTCACCAATCAATATGTTGTGGCAAAAAATTGATTTTTCGACTTTTTACGAAACTATCAAAGCTTTATCTTTGTGCAAAATTTGCATTAAGCAAGGATGGCGGGAAATAGCCATTTTTGGACAGTCCCCTAAAATGACTTGAAATGAAAGGATGGTAATGATTGTCAAATGCCGGGGATCAAGGGGTTCCATACCGGTTTCAGGCAGAGAGTATCTAAAGTATGGCGGAGATACAACCTGTCTTGAAATCAGGACAAAGAGCGATGAATATTCATCATCGTTGATGCCGGCACAGGCATACGAAGACTTGGTAATCATTTGACGGAAGCGGCTATAAATTTATGGAAAATGATAAATCTTTTGTATTTTTAACAGATAATGAACTCGGTTTTGTTCACCCTGGAGGCTTGATGTACGAAGACTATCTTGATTTTTCGGTTGGAGCGGCTGCTGATTCATGACGCTGAATATACACCTGAAGAATATAAGACCAAGATTGAGTGGGGCCATTCCGTTTATACGGAAGTGATTGATATTGCCATTGAAGCCAAGGTAAAAAAATTAGGACTTTTTCATTTAAATCAGGATAGGACTGACATGGAAATGAACAAAATTATTAAAATCTGCCGGGATATTATGGGTGAAAAGAGACAGAATTTAGACTGCTTTGCAGTAGAAAGCGATATGATTTTTGAACTTTAGGGAAAACAGGAAAATATTATGAATGATCTGATAAAGAAAGCCGCAAAAGACATTACGGCGGAAAAAAATGCTGTAGCCCTGACCGGATCCGGGATTTCCGTGGAGAGCGGCATACCGCCATTTAGAGGCAAAGGCGGTATTTGGGAAAAGTTTGATCCAATGGAATTTGCCCATATTGATGCTTTCATGAAAGATCCTGCAAAGGTTTGGGATGTTCTCCTCAGAGAGTTAAAAGAGGTTATTGATAAGGCAAAACCGAATGATGCTCATAAAGGTCTGGCTAAACTCGAAGAATTTGGAATATTAAAAACCATTATTACGCAAAATGTCGATGGTTTGCATCAGGCGGCAGGAAATTCAGATGTCATTGAATTTCATGGAAATTTTGCCTGGTATCGATGCCTTGACTGCAACAGGCGGATTGAAACCGGCAGAATCGATTTGACTCAAATTCCGCCGCGCTGTGAATGTGGCGGCATTTACAGGCCTGAATGTGTCTTTTTTGGAGAAATGATTCCTCCCGATTATCTATACCGTTCACGGCAGGCGGCTTCCGAATGCAATATCATGCTGGTGATTGGAACTTCCGCTATTGTCCATCCTGCGGCATCTATGCCGGTAGTTGCAAAGGAATCGGGTGCAAAAATAATTGAAATCAATCTGGAAAGGACACCTCTTTCAACAAATATAAGTGATTATCTTATTATGGGAAAAGCCGGGCAGATAATGAATGATATAATAGCTGAAATAAAGACTCTTTTATGATATAGATATCCATATAAATAATTTCACTGCGTTATCGGTCGTCGGAGTATTATAATACGTCTTCCTCC
>CAZRLQ010000404.1:0-1982 GCA_964600725.1 uncultured Desulfobacterales bacterium | reverse complement strand
TGCTGCTATGTTTATTTTGATTATGAACCCTTAATTCGCATCCTATATTTTTCAATAAAGCCATCCGTTTTATCCCTTTACTCCAACCTAATGATAAAATTTCTATTTGCCTGCGGCCCTGTACAGTTATAATCTGCAGAATTCACAATTCACAGCTTATTTGAGAAAACATTAATTGTGGTTTCATCTGATCTACAATTAAACGGATAAAATTTTCACAATAATCCACAGTGAATCATGAAATCTAATAAAATTTTCATATAAGCTTAATAAAACCCTAATAATTCCGGATTATATATTCCTGAGTTTTCGAAAAAACTATGATGCTTATCAATAGATAATGGTATAAATTTTGCTGTATGCAGAAGGGTAATGAATGGCGAGAGATGAGTAGTGAATATTGAGAAAAATTCCTGAGGAGGCTGTCCGGGAATGAGAAATTTTTTGTATTTTTTGGGCATTTTATAGTTAAAGAAGTTATTTCGTCCCCATTCCTGATCTCAAAACTCATCACTCAAAATTCAAAACCCGATACTAAAGAATTGAGGGGAATTTTCCCATCGCTGTCCGAACTTTTTGAGAAGTTACATAAGTCCTTATGAAAAATGCTCAATTCAAGGCAGCCACCTGGAAAAATTCATTGTCCTGACTTCTAATAAAGATCATGTTTAATATATCGGACTCCCCACGCAAGCGAAGCGGCGTGGAAAGCAAAACTTACACCCTGTTATTAAAATCCGGAGGTGAAAAATGAAAAGAAAAAACTGTTTTATTGTCATCGTACTTGCTTTATTCTGTTTTGGGACAGCGGGCTTTGCCCTGGCCGACAATCTTGTAATCAAAGGTTCGACCACTGTGCTTCCGATTGCACAAAAGGTTGCAGAAGCCTATATGAAAGAACATCCAGATGTAAATATTTCCATCTCAGGCGGCGGATCCGGAAACGGAATCAAGGCTATTATTGATGGCAGCACCGATATCGCAGACAGTTCCAGGTTTATCAAGACAAAAGAGGTGAGTCTTGCAGTAAAAAAAGGGACATATCCGGTGCCTTTCAGAGTCGCTTATGACTGCATTGTTCCTATTGTGCATCCAAGCAATTCGGTTTCAAATCTTACCCTGGATCAGCTCAAGGCTGTCTATATGGGCAAAATAAAGAACTGGGAAGAGCTTGGAGGGCCGGACAGAAAAATTGTTGTTATTTCCAGGGATACATCTTCAGGAACTTACGAGGTGTGGGAAAAAAAGGTGATGAAAAAGGAAAGGATTTACCCGGGCGCCCTTCTTCAAGCATCCAATGGAGCTGTATGTCAGGCTGTTGCAAAGAATAAGAATGCAATTGGATATATTGGGCTTGGATACATGAACAGGGATGTAAAGCCTTTAAGTGTAGACGGCATAGAAGGATCTGAAGCCACGACTTTAAATGGTACATTTCCAGTGAGCAGGCCTTTGTTTATGTTTACCCGCGGCTGGCCCACAGGAGAGACAGTTAAATTTATAAATTATGTTCTCCATCCTCAAAAAGGACAAAGCTTGATCAAAGAGGTGGGATATATCTCGCTTTATTAACTGCCGCAACAGTTATCCGTAATAAGGAACGGGGATGAAATAACTTTTCCCGGTTCAGCCGCTCGGTTCTTGTAACTTATCAATAAGTTCGGGTAAAAAGAAAAACAGCAAAAGATACACGAAAACATGGATTGGATATAAATTGCATATTGATGCTGCAGATGGTCATATTCCGGTGAGCTGTGTTTTGACCCCGGCGTCCGTACATGACAGTCAGGTAGTTGCCTCCGGCAGAGCTGACGAATCAAAAAGTGACAAACCTGTATGATCTGATGGATTCCGCATATGATGCGCCAAGTATCAGGGAACATAGTAAATCTTCAGGCCATGTTCCCATAATCGATATCAACCCCCAGCGGCAACAAGAAACTGAAAGAAGAGCTAAATGCGGAAAAAAGCGGGCTGATCTT
>CAZRLQ010000403.1:0-1986 GCA_964600725.1 uncultured Desulfobacterales bacterium | reverse complement strand
GCCTGCCGCAGGCAGGTCTCAGGCAAAAGCAGCGCTTGCAGAATTTAGGTAAAATGAATATTTTAAAGATCACGACAAAAGCAGAAAAGGCAACAATCATCACTATAGCTATTAGATGAATGAGGCACAAGGAGCTAAAAAATGAACAAAAGCAGTGCCATAATAAAGATTTTAAAAAAATAACCTGCTGTAATTTGGGTTAAGGTTGCTCAGCTCCTGAATAATTTCAGGCTGTTCAAAATCGCCAGGTCGATCCTTGTAATTGCCGAGGGTAAAAGGATACCCAGTGGGATCGGGAGAAGTAGAAAGCGCTCACAAATCAATCCTTCAACAAAAAATGAAAATACCTGGTTCTTGCTGGCATCCTGACTCAATTAATCCTATGCTGGCTTTAAGGGTATTACGTGCTGATAATTGGCGGGAAGATTTTTGGAATGATCGGGTTGAAAATATTTTGGCAGTGGCATAAATTAAAAAGGGTTGCGGTTTACACGCAAATTACGGTTGCATGGGAAGGGCGGTTCAGGGCAGGGTTTTGCCATGCCAAAAGATAGAGAGGCAGGTTTGGAAAATTTCAAGATCTAAGAATACTGAATCAAGCCTGGATCGTGCCGGTTTCCCATGACTCTTTTTGAGTAATGATTTTTTCAAGAAAAGCATGATTGAAGCAGTGGCCGGATTTATGGATTACCAGGTGGGCCAAAATCGGCAAACCAAGCAGGGAAAAATCGCCGATGCTATCGAGAATCTTATGTCGTACAAACTCATCAGGGTAACGCAAACCATCCTTATTGATAATATTATGTCTGTCAATTACGATGGCATTATCCAGAGAACCTCCGCGGGCAAAGCCATATCGTTTCAGATATTCAATTTCATGCAGAAAACCGAATGTCCTGGCCTTTGATATTTCGTTTTCAAAGATGCTGTCCGATATATCTGCTGAATAGGATTGCTTTTTAACAAGGGGATGATCAAATTCGATGGTATATGTAATTTTAAAAGTTGATGAAGGAAAAGCTACAACGGATTTTCCATTTTCTTTTAACTCAATCGGTTCCTTTATGATAAAAAAATATTTTGGGTTTTCCTGTTCCTTTATACCTGCATTCTTGATCAATGATGTAAATGGATAAGCGCTTCCGTCCATTATGGGCACTTCATAACTATCGAGTTCAATAAGCGCATTATCTATTGAATGGCCTGCTAAACAAGCCATAAGATGCTCTACTGTCGAAACAATAACTCCGTTGCTTCCAATAACCGTTGCAAGGCTTGTATCGACAACCATGTTAAAATGGGCGGAAATACTTGGATTGTCAGGCAGGTCTTTTCTGACAAATTTAATGCCATGGTTTACCGGTGCAGGTCTAATTACCATATTGACCTTTCTGCCCGAATGAACGCCGATACCTGAACAATAAACGGGGGTGTTTACAGTTTTTTGCCGGTAATACATATAATTTATTATTTCTCTATCTTGACGTGCTCCCAAGGCTAAAGCCCTTGGGATTCTGGATTCAAACGAAGATTGCCACCTGAAGGGGTCTTACATCTCCTAATCCAGGAGAAGACGTTTCCTCTATAGATATTCATAATAAATAATTTCACCGCATTATCGACCGCCGGTACATTGTAATACGCCTTCTTCCCTCTGACCTTATGAAATTAATTATCTGAAAATCTATAGTTTAAAGTCAAGAAAATAATACAGCTAAAGCGAAACTTATATCCCAATGCAATGAGTGGAGATTCAAGCACTATCCTCAAAGAGGGAGTCTTGCCGGTATGCTGTCTTGACTTTTGGCGTGTCCCGGTTAAAAAAAGAAAAGAGCAGCTCTTTTTATCTAACAAATGTTTGATCAAAGTTGTTTTACCGGACTGGCGCGGCCCGGCTATAAATATCATCTTTGGGGCCAGTATTTTTTTTCCAGGCTCCATAAAAAATACGGCAAGGGGACTGCCTGGTTTAGCTGGCAGAGGAAT
>CAZRLQ010000402.1:0-2013 GCA_964600725.1 uncultured Desulfobacterales bacterium | reverse complement strand
CAGCCGGGTCCTTAAGCTGTTTGGCCGGGCTTCAAAAATGGCCAAAGTCGAGTTCAAGTAATATCTGAGAAATTTCAAGCAAAATGAAAAAAATCGGCATCCATCCAGGCAGGAAAAGTTTTTCTGTAGTCTTCAATTAATTGATACGATAAACGGGATGTGTATAGACATGGATTATCCTTTTTCTGAAAAAGAATTTTTCCCATTGGATCAATTACGGAAGAATCGCCACTGTATGGATACCCTTTATCGTCTTTCCCAACGCGATTTACTCCAATTACATAGCACTGGTTTTCAATTGCACGAGTCTGGAGCAATAATTTCCAATGCATTGAACGTTTTTCAGGCCAGTTCGCTATAAATATGGCGACATCGTATTGATTTTTGATATTTCTTGTCCAGGCAGGAAAGCGTAAGTCGTAACAGATAAAAGGCCTTATTTTCCATCCGTTCAATTCAACGGTGATATTCTTATCTCCTGCGCTGTATATTTTTTCTTCACCAGACATGCGAAAAAGGTGCCTTTTATCGTATGTAAACAGCTCACCTCCTGGCTTTACCCAGATTAGCCTGTTAAAATATTTATCATCATCTTTTATGATTAAACTTCCGGTAATATCTGCCTTCTTCTGCTTTGACTTTTCCTTAAGCCATTTTACAGAATAACCATCCATCTTCTGCGCAAGCTTTTCGACTTTCATGCTAAAACCGGTTGTAAACATCTCGGGCAAAATAATTAAATCCGTATCTGTACAAATGTCTTTGATCTTTTCATCAAAAGCAGCAAGGTTTGATTTAATATCTTCCCAGATAAGTCCGGTCTGAATCAATGTTACTCTTAAATCACGCATGATTTTCAGCGGCCGTGTCCTTTCGGCAAGCGTACATGAAAAATAAATTCAGGTGAGGTAATGTTGTGATATCTGATGTTCATGTTTACTTATCGCGGCAGAGTCGTTACCGGTAAAGATATCGTTTTTATCAATGAACTGATCGCGCAAAATCCCGGCGACAGCCGATGGAGGCTGTCCAAAAAGCTTTGCCAGGCATGGAACCGGGTTCAGCCCAACGGCGCGTTGCGCGATATGATCTGCCGGGGGCTGATGCTCGGACTGTATCGCTTGGGGCACATCCGGCTGCCGGAAAAAAGAACTCCCCCTAATCCCTTTGTTGATCGCGAAAAGCCTGAAAAAATCAAGATCGATCAAAATCCGCTGGAAACGAAGCTGTCTGAAATATGGCCGCTTGAGTTTTTCCGGGTGCGCAGGAGTTCTCATGAGAAGCTCTTCAACAGCCTGATAAAACAGCTCGCCGCCTTCGCTAATTTTTTTTTGCGCTATGCACATTTGCCGAAAGAACGCTCTCTTCTGCCCGCCGGCAGGTGCAGACAGGTGCGACTTTTAACAAGGCGCATATGATAAGTACAAAAGAACGGCTCAGCTTTGGGTGTCAGCATATTTTTTGTCAGGTTTTTGTTGATTTATGAGTTAATTAGCACCCAAACGCCAATAACAATAAATCCGGTGCCAGCCACATAATTAAGGTGCTTTTCACTTAAATATTGTAAAATAACACCCCCTGCCAATACTCCAATAGCAGATGCGACAATCAGCGCTATCGAAGCACCCAAGAAAACGGTAGTTTTACTTACTTCTTTATCCAAAACAAATAGCATGGTTGCAATCTGTGTTTTATCTCCAAGTTCTGCAATAAATACTGCGGTAAATATAGTTAGAAAATTTTTCAAATCCACTTCTTTTCCCCCATAGCATACTAAATTACTGCTCAGATTAATAAGCATATTTGCAATAATATTTATAACTGTTTAAAGGGAACCTCAGTTGTCATTGCTGGTATTACATTCGTTTCTTGACCAGGTTAATTTTATAAAAATATATGCGTACATGCTTAACAGGAATGTCAACTACTGTCAGCCCTGCCTGTCCGCCGACAGGCGGGCCTGCGGCAGGCAGGTAAAGCAGACAGCTTGTAAATAAGCTCAAGCGTTAACGC
>CAZRLQ010000401.1:0-2022 GCA_964600725.1 uncultured Desulfobacterales bacterium | reverse complement strand
AAAAAGTATGAAATCCCTGAAAATGCCTTTGTTATAGGATCCGTAGGGAGACTTGCCAGGATAAAAAATTATCTGCAGATGGTATCGATATGCAATTCTTTGAAACTTGATAATACTTTTTTTGTTATTGCGGGAGATGGTCAGGAAAGAAACAATATAGAACGTGAAATAAAAAGATTCGGTTTGGAAAACAGATTTAAATTATTAGGTGAGCAGCCTTTCATAAATGAGGTCTTAAGCACTTTTGATCTTTTTATCAATACATCTCATTACGAGGGAATCTCAAATACAATTTTAGAGGCAATGTCTAAAGGTATTCCGGTTGTTGCAAGTTCTGTGGGCGGGAATCCTGAAATTGTCCAAAATGGTATTACAGGGTACTTGATACAAAAAAACAGAGAAGAAGATTATATTTATGCGATTGAAAGATTAAAAAAAGATGAAAAGCTCAGGGGGAAAATGTCTGAAATGTCAAGACATTATGTTGAACAGAATTTTTCTTTGAATAATATGGTCGGTGAGTATGAAGACGTATATCTGTCGGTGATTTAATTTATGAACAGAGTTAAAAACATACTTATTGTCTCCTATGCGTTCCCGCCTGTTGCCGTAAGCGGAATCTACAGGATAATGCACTTTTCTGATTACTTGGCAAGGCGTGGAAATTACCGGCCTCACATATTAACGGTTTCCGATGATTCTTATGAGAAGGATGATCATAAGGATTATGCTGCATTAAAAAACTTAAACAAGAGTCTTGTGATTCATAGAACCGGCTGCCGGCAGTTACGCGAATCATTTTTAAGCATTTTTGCAGGAAAAGCAATTGAAACAGCAAAAGAGCGATCATGCTCTCCTGAAGATTATAAAAAGGGGAAAAAAGCATCAACAATTCAGGTTTTCTGGCAAAGAATAAAGGATATCATTACAGATGAGATATTCTCTTTTCCGGATAGACAGGCCGGGTGGCTGCCTTTTGCGGTAAGATACGGGTATAATATTATATGTCGCAAGAAAATCGATCTTATTTTTTCTACTGGGGGCCCCTGGACATCATTATTGATCGGCAGAATTTTGAGCGGATTGACCTGCGTACCTCTGGTGCTGGATTATCGCGATCCATGGCTGGATAATCCTTTTCATAACCTTAACTACAGCAAAATTTTTAATCTTTCTTCACGGCTTCTGGAAAGATGGATTGTTAACAGGGCAGATGCCGTAATTCTCAATACAGATTCACTTAAGCAGGCCTTTGTTAAAAGATATGGCAAATACAATAAATTCCATGTTCTGCATAATGGATTTATTGAAGAAGAACTGCGAACTGATGCAAAGATTGATTTTTCCGTTGAAAGAGATGATTTCATATTCATTCATGCCGGCAATATATATGGGAATAGATCGGTCGATAATCTTCTTGTGGCATTTAAAGAATGTTTGCAGCGAGATCTTTTCGGCAAAAGGCAGGCAAAAATATGTCTTGTCGGAGCAGATGCTGATTCAGGCAAAAAATGCCGATCAATACTTGGTGAGCAGATATTTAAAAAATGCTGCATTCTGTCGGAAAGAATTCCACATGAGAATTGTATCGCATATTTGAGAAAATCTCATTGTTTTCTGATATTTCAGCAGAACACCGCCATTCAGGTACCAAGGAAATTGTTTGAGTACCTGGCCTTGAGAAAGCCGATCCTGGCTGTTACGCCGGAAAATGGAGAAACCGCAAGAATTGTAAATAAGAATGAGGCTGGTATAGTTGTTTCAGACAGAGTAGAAAATATTGCCGATGCTATCGAAGATATGGTTATCAATTATAAATACCATAAAAATCGACTGGTTAAAAATGAAGGTTATAAACGGTTCGATATGAAAGCCCTGACCGGAGAACTGGAAAAAATTTTAGACAGTGTTATAAAAAAATGAAGTTCGATTCTATAAAAGGAAAGACCTTGGAGCTTACATCAAACACAGGGCTAAAACAATAGATGCCGTTAACCTCAATTATATGGATGCTCCTTGTAT
>CAZRLQ010000400.1:0-2047 GCA_964600725.1 uncultured Desulfobacterales bacterium | reverse complement strand
TAAACTGCGCGGCATTAAGAAAGGATTTGATCACGCGTTACGGACTATTTTGCGACTTAAAAAGATAGGCCTTTCGGATATTGGCTTTGCCATGACTATTTCGGGAGAAAATTGTCGTGATCTTTTGGATCTATATGCTTTGACAAGTGAGATGGATATTGAATTTGCAAACGCCGTGGTTCATAATTCATTTTATTTTCACAAAAATAATAACCTGATTGAAAATATAGATGAAGTCGAAGAAATCCTGATCAAATTCATGGGAGCTCTCCTGACATCCTCCCGGAAAAAATTGAAAAAACGGATAAAAGACTGGTTCAGAGCATATCTGATTTCAGGTCTGTTAAGGCATGTCAAAGGAGAAGAGCGTCCTATTTCCTGTGGTGCCGGCACTGAAACTTTTTTTCTGGACCCCTGGGGAAAAGTTCTTGCCTGCAATGGTTCCCCAGAGCCTCTGGTAATGGGTGATTTAGCTGCCCAGTCATTTGATGAAATCTGGCATAGTAAACAGGCCAGAGAAATAAGAAAAATCGTCAGCGAATGTAAACAGCATTGCTGGATGACCGGCACGGCTGTTCCAGCTATGCGCCGCAGGCCGATTGAACCTGTAAAGTGGGTTTTAGCCAATAAGCTTCGCCTGCATCATGGCAAATCCATTGCTATTGAATAAACAAAAGGATTTAATTTGAAAATTGCAATACTTGGCACCAAGGGTGTACCGGGTCATCATGGCGTTGAAGTTGTGGTTGACTCGCTGCTTCCTCATTTAGCAGCGTTGGGTAACAAGGTGACTGTTTACGGATACGATTCATATACTTCAACTGTTGAAAACTATCACGGTGCTGAGATCAAAGCCCTGCCGGGCAGTTCAAACAAGAATTTTGAAATGTTATCCCACATGTTGAATTCATCTATTGACGTCAGAAAAGATAATTTCGACATCATTCACATACACAGTACTGATCCCTGTTTATTATCCTGGCTGCCGAAATCAAAATATGGAACTGTAGCCACTTCACATGGTCAAGCCTATATAAGGAAAAAGTGGGGAATAACCGCCAAAATGTTTTCCAGGGTCGCTGAAAAGTTATTTATTTATATTCCGAAAATTATCACTTCTGTATCTAAACCGCTGGCTGAACATTATACGGCGAAATATAAAAAAGATGTCATTTATATACCTAATGGTATCGAATTTAGAAAAATACCTTCAGATGATTTTTTAACGAAGTGGAGCCTCGCTCCCCGCAAATTTATTTTCTGCTCTGCAGGCCGAATCGAGCATACCAAAGGACTGCATACTCTGATTGAAGCCTGGCGAAAATTAAGATTGCAATACCCCCTGGTCATTGCAGGCGGAGGCAGCGGAACCGACACAAAGTATTTTGAAAAAATCAAACAAAACTCTCCTGCGGGAGTGAAATTTGTTGGATTTTTGACCGGAGATGAACTCTTTGCGCTTTATGCGTTTGCGCGAATTTTTGTATTTCCTTCTGAATATGAAGCCATGTCCATGGCTCTGTTAGAGGGCTTATCCTTCGGGACCCCGACTCTATACAGCAACATACCGGAGAATGAAGCGGTGGCAAAAGGATTGGGATATCCGTTTAAAGTTTCTGATTCCGACTCCATGGTAGAGGCATTGAATTCTGTTCTGTGTAATTATGACGGGGCCATTAAAATCGGACAAAAAGCGAAAAAAACCATTAAAAAAAATCATGACTGGAGCTTAATTGCAAAGCAATACCATCAGCTTTATTTAAAATTAAGTCATTAAACCCCGCCATATGAGCTGCCCAAGGCTAAAGCACTTGAGCTTATCTGATCATATACTCTGTTTATAACACGATGCCTTACAGCCGATTCTATAATTTTTAGGGAAAAAGCAACTATGTAATCTATGACATAAATATATGTAATTTACATGCATATGTGATAAAAAAATCATAATTATGCGGCCTCACTAAAAAACCATTCATAGTTGACACTACACTAATAACATTTAGTACTTTACTCCTGAAACCCTGTCATAAAAACAAGAAAACTT
>CAZRLQ010000399.1:0-2064 GCA_964600725.1 uncultured Desulfobacterales bacterium | reverse complement strand
TCCTAATGCCTAAAGCGGATTATCCGCCGGATACAAGCTGATCATGAGTGATCGTCTCTGTGGATATACACGCTTTTACAAGACGGTCAAAGAGTTCCTTTTCCCAAAACCTTCTATTGAAACGATAGCAAATTTCAGAAAGGTATACTTGTAGATGTTTTTCAGAGACGCCACGGTGAGAACCTCGTATTACGGCTTTGGCGTTGGAAATGACCCGATGAATCCAGGGAAGAAGCTTTCCAGCAGCTTTGGGATCTCGAAGGACAACTTTGTAATGAGACATAGCTCTATCTTTTGCCGCTCTTCCGTAGGATCGCCATCCATCGGTGCGAATCGCTTTCAAAAGATCCTGTCCCTCTTTGGTTGCGGATCCGTATCTGAGTCTTTCCAAAAAGCCCTCAATGGTGCTCGCCGAAGCATTGTCCACCACCTGCATGTGGGCAAAGCCAGGACGTTCTTCTCCCCGGCGGTCTCGATAAAGAGAAACCGCGCAAAGAACTGTGCTTTTTCGCTCACTCCCTCTCCCGCGCTTCGTGCCTTTTGGGCCGAAAAACGACTCATCCATTTCCACCAAGCCCGCA
Organism: uncultured Desulfobacterales bacterium; assembly: GCA_964600725.1. Classification (GTDB taxonomy): domain Bacteria; phylum Desulfobacterota; class Desulfobacteria; order Desulfobacterales; family CAZRLQ01; genus CAZRLQ01. The sequence continues at coordinate 1,483 of CAZRLQ010000399.1, read as the reverse complement.
AGACTATATGCGGCATCTCTATCCGCCATCGCTTTCCGGATTTTGTGAGCCATCAACCACGCGGTTCTGTACTGCTTTATATCAAGAAGCCTTTGCATTTCCGCTACCGACACCCCAACTTTGTCCATCGCCATATGATAGATCATCCAATACCACTTCACCAGAGGTGTCCGAGTCCTGTGAAAAATCGTTCCTGCCGTCACACTTGTCTGAAAGCGACAAATTTTACAATCGAACAGGTGCCTCTTGGTAAGATACCAGGCTTTTTTATGCCCGCACTGGGGACAAACAAACCCATCGGGCCATCGCTGCTCTGCAATGTGCCTTGCACAAGCCTCATTATCTGGAAATTCCTTTTGAAACTCTATCAAACTGCGTTCTTTGTATCTCTTGGGCATTTTTCCACCTGCCCAAGAATCTATCCTAAATCGAATTAGGAGTCAAATGCATAGGCATATTATCTTTTTTTGCAAAACGTCTTAAAATTTTAATAATACGATTTACTCGCTGAGAAATTCTATAAATATGATTTGCATCAAAATGTCTATCAAAGGCCTTTCCAGAAGATCGAATATTATTACCTAGATATTGATAAACCGAAATATAAGCATTGCCTTTTACTGAATTCAATATTTTCTTTAATTTTTTTGAAAATTGTGGAAGTTTTTCAAAATAAAAACAATAGAGTTCTTTCCTTAAATTTTGAACATCATTTTGATAAGTTTCAGAACCTTTGTTTAAAGTTTCTCTTTTCTCAGTGAGTTCTTTTCTTAATTTATATATATTTTCATATTCAGACTTAATCTGAGAATCGAGTTTTTCCTTAATAGCATAAAATATCTTACTCTCATTATGTTTGTCATAAATCTGCTTTAAATACTCTATGAACGTATCGTAAGTATTTTCGATTATAAACGAGGTAATAATATCTCGTATTTGTATCAAATGAAATTTTTTCCAATTTTGTTTAGCAAACTTGTAAATTATTTTATATTTTCTATCCTCATTTGTTTTACATGAGCAAGGTTTGGGCAATTTTATATCATTAAACTCGCTGTTAAGTATTTTACCAGCTGATGTACAGCCAGATCCTGTACGCCCAGTAAGCCCTATCAAAATGAATTTTTGTCTGTTTTCATATAATTTGGCTAAAGCTTTCTGCTGTATTAGCACTTTATCATCCATTTATTCACCCAACGCCAAAGTCAGGTGCAGCCAGGTTTCCACAACCTCTGCTAAAATTATATATTTTAATCTTAAAACAACCTGCCAAAACGGCGCAGACCCTGGCTGTCACCTGAACTGACATGTTATCCTTTATTTGTTTAAGCCGCTTCTATACGATCTAAATTTTCAATATTAACAGCTTGTCTGGTTTTCCATAAATCATATTGAATCTGGAGTCGGAGCCATCCTTCAGGTGAACGGCCAAATACTTTTGATAATCGCAATGCCATTTCAGGACTAATACCTGAGTGCCCAT
>CAZRLQ010000398.1:0-2086 GCA_964600725.1 uncultured Desulfobacterales bacterium | reverse complement strand
GGAAAAACTTAATTAAACAAGGAGGTATTTAATAATGAAAAACGGTCACAAAAAATTATTTATGGGAATCTTTGCTTTGGTTTTGGTTGTTGCATTTTCCGGAATGGCTTTTGCCTTTGAAGTTAAAGATGTAGCTAAAGATGTAGCTAAAGAAGTGACTAAAGGTGTTGAAAGTGAAGCTAAAGATGTAGTTGAAAATGTAGCTGAAGATGTAACTGAAGCCATAGATGAAACTGTTACGATTAGCGGGACGGTTAGCGAGGACAGCCGGATCGTTGATATTAACGGTGAGGCATTCAATGTGGTAGACACAGAAGTAGGTAAAGAGCTGCTCGGATTTGTCGGAAAGAAAGTGGAAGTAAAAGGGACTGTTATGGAACATGAAGGTGCAAAGATGATCACAGTCTCTTCTTATCAGATCATCGAAGAAGAAGCAAAATAGCAAATTAAACCACCACTAAAAACATAAAAGGGGAAAAATTTTTCCCCTTTTATGTTTGTGCCTGATTTTTAATAACAAATCGCTCAACTCAGTATTTATGAGTCTGTTGGTTTGTGCGGAAAAAATAACCGGAGGCATATAGCTGATATTCGTAAGGATTATTTTTTTTCGCATAACGCAGAGATCGGGCGAAAAGACCATAAATCAACAGACTCATTTATAAAGTCAGTAAGTTCCTGAATTGCGCCGGATCAGCCTTGTACATTTTTATAGATTCTTGATATCCCACCTGCTTTACAAGTGTAATGCCTTTTTTTAAATGCCTGTATTTTTTTATTTTACTTTTTAATTTTATATCTGAGTCAATCAGGGAGTCAGAGAGGTTGCTTATATGTTTTTTTGCAAAAACAGGTAGCAGCTCATGAACAAGTCCTCCAACAACCGCCTCTTCTACCGAAATCCAGTCTTCTGCAATTTCTTGAACCTCTTTCAAACTCTTTACAGAATCTTTTTCAATTGTTTGTTTGATCGCTCCCTCGGTATATTTTCTTAATACTATGTGAAGTGTCTCTTCAACAGGTGTCATTAATGCAGTATAAGGATTTTCCGCACTATTTTGCCATACTGTATAATTTGCTCTTGTAAAATCAAATATTCCATTATCTTTTAAATATATGTAGCTGGAATAAGATCCCACCTCTCCCGAAAAGATCGTACCGTTTAATTCAATCTTTAGTTTTTTCTGCTTCTGGTTGGAAAAGATGAATGTTGAGATAAACTCTTTAGCTAAATTATGAACCAGATAAGCTGTTATACCATTGCTGCTGTTATTTGATATTGCAGGCTTTTCTCGATCCAGTGTCTGTATGCTGCTAAATGGATTGTTTAGATTCGTTTTATCAAGCACATAATCTATCACATCATGACAATAACTTTCAAATAAAGTTGCAAAATCTTCTCTTTCTTCCGGCACAAATAATAATCTTTGTTCAAGATTATCAAGTTTCCATTCAATTGCCGCGCCGCCCAAATCAGTTTGAATTTTTCTTACAAGACCTGGATTTTCTTTAAAATACGCCAAATTTGCTTTAAGGCTTTCCTTGTCAACATTTTCCTCAAAATTGTTGAAAATATAAATGGGACTTTTTTTGTGTTCAAGTCTGATTAATTCCACAAGCCTTGAATAATCCCTTGGACGATCATGTGTGGAATAGACTGCTCCTGGTATTAAGAGAAACAATACAGCTATTGGAATCAATGCTTTTTTTCTAAAGAAAATCCTTTCTTTATCATTTTCCATTTTTTCCACCTGTGATATAAACCTTACAAAAGAATATTTTTGGGTTGTTTATACTCGACTTTGGCCAAATTATAGTGGTTCAGGCTGCACAGCATACTATATCCGGCAGTGTTTCCGGTAAATCGTCCCTGAAACAGGTTGAATCAGGCCCAGGTGATGAGTTTGTATAATTCCCTGCATGCCGGATATGCCTCCGCACTAACGCAATAACATCTGAGAAAGCCGCGTCCGTTTTTTTGTACCATGCAAAGGTCAGAATTGTCAGGGTTTTGCTTTTTAACAATTCCAGGGCGGCCGGAACAACAATGGAGAACATGCCGGACAGTGCCGGTGCTGTACGGGCT
>CAZRLQ010000397.1:0-2094 GCA_964600725.1 uncultured Desulfobacterales bacterium | reverse complement strand
CCGGTTATTTTTTTCGCATGCCTTGATCTCGAACAAAAATCCTCATAAATCAACAGACTCATAGGCGCCCGGACCTATTGAGAAATTACTGATTTAGCACCTAAATGGCCTTTTTTATAATATCTTTGTGACTTCCCATTTTATAAAATTTTTTTAAAAGGCGGGCATAAAGGATTGACGATGTTGAATACAATGAATCCAACTCTGACAGAAAGCTGGCAGAGACTCAGAGATCATAACGAAAAGATAAAAGATCTTCATATGAAAGATCTTTTTGCAAAAGATCCTGAAAGGTTTAACAAATTTCATGTCAGGTTCAATGAGATCCTTGTCGATTACTCCAAAAACAGGATAACGGAAGAGACGCTTGGACTCCTTTTTGAACTGGCTGAAGAAATGTCTGTAAAAGATGCCATTGAAAAGATGTTCACAGGAAAGAAAATCAATGAAACCGAAAACAGGGCTGTTTTACATATTGCCTTGAGAAACAGGGAAAATTCACCCATCTATGTTGACGGTAATGATGTCATGCCCCGGATCAATGCAATGCTTGAAAAGATAAAGAATTTTTCTCACAAGATAATATCCGGAAAGTGGGAAGGTCATTCAGGCAAAAGAATAACCGATATAGTTAATATAGGTATTGGTGGATCGGATCTTGGCCCGGTTATGGTCACAGAAGCTTTAAAGCCTTATGCAAAACAAGGATTGGCTGTTCACTTTGTTTCAAATGTAGACGGCACTCATATCATGGAGACATTGAAGCGGTTAAATCCTGAAACCACTCTATTTATGATTGCCTCCAAAACCTTTACCACTCAGGAAACCATGACTAATGCTTTTAGTTCCAAAGACTGGTTTTTAAAACATGTTGGGGATCAGACCCAGGTAGCCAGGCATTTTGTCGCTATGTCAACGAATGTTGAAAAAGTTGAAGAATTTGGAATTGATAAAGAGAATATGTTCGAATTCTGGGACTGGGTTGGTGGCCGATATTCTCTTTGGTCATCAATAGGTCTGTCCATTGCATGCTATATCGGTTTTGAAAATTTCACCGAATTACTGCAAGGTGCATTTGAAATGGATCAGCATTTCTTAAAAACGCCCTTTGAAAAGAATATTCCGGTCATACTGGCTCTGATTGGAATCTGGTACAACAATTTTTTCGATGCGCAGACAGAAGTTATTTTACCTTATGACCAGTACATGCATCGATTTCCAGCATACTTTCAGCAGGGCAATATGGAAAGCAACGGAAAATCAACAGGAAGAGACGGTAAGAGAGTAGATTATCAAACAGGCCCTATCGTATGGGGAGAGCCCGGAACAAACGGTCAGCACGCTTTCTATCAATTGATCCATCAGGGCAGCAAATTAATTCCGGCGGATTTTTTGGCTCCGGCCATCAGCCATAATCCGATTGGTGAGCATCATAATATACTGTTGTCGAATTTTTTCGCCCAGACTGAAGCGCTTTTAAACGGGAAAAACAGAGAAGAAGCGGCAGCAGAATTAAAAGAAGAGGGAAAGACTGACGAAGAAATTCAAAAGCTGACACCGCATAAAATATTCGAAGGCAATAAACCTACCAATTCAATATTATTTAAGAAGTTAACACCAAGGGTTTTAGGCAGCTTAATTGCTTTGTACGAACATAAGATCTTTGTCCAGGGAGTTATATGGAATATTTTCTCATTTGACCAGTGGGGTGTAGAACTTGGCAAACAACTGGCTAAAAAAATATTGCCGGAATTAGAAGACGATAAACCGGTCAAAACCCATGATGCTTCGACTAATGGATTAATTAATGCATTTAAGCTGATGAGATCGAGATAGAAGGCTGCCCGGAAAATAAGAAATTTTTTGATTTTGTTAGTGTTGGAGTTCACCTTGGTCTATCTATCCTGTCATCTATGTAATGTTGCAAATTCTTTTACATCAAACACTTGATAGCCGGAGAAAAATTTAACTATGTTCATTTCAGAAAGAATCTGTTGTAAGAGCCAATAACCTATTAAAAAGATTGAATAAGCTTATGTCTGACCTTTGGACAAAAGAAAAGGAAATTGAATTTTTCAATGATGCCAGAAAGTT
>CAZRLQ010000396.1:0-2122 GCA_964600725.1 uncultured Desulfobacterales bacterium | reverse complement strand
AGTGCCCGGAGTTTAGGAATGCGCCTTCGGCCTGCCTGGTGCAAGGCAGGCCGAAGGCGTACCGCAACTCATAGGCATTTTAGGCACTTTAGCTCACTCGTCATTATCCATAACTCATCATTTTCATATAAAGGTTCATATAACTCGATAATCAAGTTTTTTTGAACCCGCTGAATTTATTATTAAACTTCAGAACGGCGTTTTTAAATTTGTTTAATAAATTTACCAATTTATATTTTCAGTTTCAGAAAGATTGCGGCTCGGCATAAATTGTTTGAATTACGCAACTTTTTGAAAATACAATATTTATAAAATTAAAAGAAAAAAACTTGATCATCGAGTATAAAGATTCATATAGAAAGGAAGGAAGACAGATGATTCTGTTAATTGACAACTATGATTCTTTTACCTATAACCTGATGCAATACATAGAACAATTAGGTACACCGGTCAAAGTGGTCAGAAACGATGCGGCAACTATTTCAGAGATTATTTCATGGAATCCTTCGGGAATCGTGATTTCACCAGGTCCTGGAAGGCCTGAATCCGCAGGGCTCTCCATCTCGGCCATCGAGTGCTTTTCCGGAAGGATTCCTCTGCTTGGTGTCTGTCTTGGGCACCAGGCAATTGCCGCCGCTTTTGGCGGTAAAATAGTCTCTGCCAAGCGTCTGATGCATGGGAAGACATCAATAATTCATGCCGACGGCAAGAGAATATATAAGGGGATAAATAAACCGTTTGAAGCCATGCGTTATCATTCACTTGCTGTTTCAAGAGAGAATCTGCCCCAATGTTTAACAATAAGTTCAGAATCAGATGATGGTGAAATCATGGGCATTCGTCACCAAAAACATCTCACGGAAGGGATGCAGTTTCATCCTGAATCCATTATGACCCCGGTGGGAAAGCGTCTGCTTAGAAACTTTCTTAAAATGACTCAGAACTGATTTCTTGTCCAGCATAACAGACCCCAGGGGGAAACCGATAATCATGTTTAGGGAAAATCTTAAAAAGATTATTAAAAGGAATGACTTAAGTGACACTGAAATGTCTCTTATGATCACTGAAATTTTTTCAGGAAAGATTACAGATGCGCAGATCGGCGCATTTATGGCGGCACTGGCTACAAAAGGCGAAACTTTTGAAGAATTAGCCGGTGCGGCTCGCGCTATGCGTCGAAAAGCGATTCATATCCAGTCTCCTGGAGCAAATGTTGTGGACACCTGCGGAACAGGTGGAGACGGGATCAACACTTTCAACATTTCAACCACAACAGCCTTTGTTGTTGCCGGTTGCGGCGTAATCGTGGCCAAACATGGAAACCGTTCTGTATCAAGCCGGTGCGGCAGCGCAGATCTTCTGGAAACCCTTGGCCTGAATCTGAACATAGAACCTGAAATTGTCGAAGAGGCGCTTTATGAAATCGGTATCGGTTTTCTTTTTGCCCCGCGCTTTCACGGCGCCATGAAATATGCCGCCAGTGCAAGAAAAGAGGTGGGTATTCGAAGCATTTTTAATATGCTGGGGCCTCTTACAAATCCCGCCGCTGCAAACTGTCAGCTTATAGGCGTTTATGATCCAAAGCTGACGGAAATGTTTGCCAACGCCCTTCGTCTTCTGGGAACAAAAAGAGCTTTTGTGGTTCATGGTCATGACGGGCTGGATGAAATATCGGTCTGCGCCCCTACCCGCATTTCTGAACTGAATAATGATATGATCCGCACATACGATATTACCCCTGAGATGTTTTTCGGAAAATCGGCAAATCCAGATGATCTCGCTGGTGGGGATTCCGATCTGAATGCAAAAATAACGATGAGAATTTTAAATGGAGAAAAAGGATCCAGAAGGGATGTTGTTCTGCTGAATGCTTCAGCAGCTCTTGTTGCAGCAGGCAAAGCCGGCGATTTTAAAGAGGGTATTCGAGTTGCAAAAAATTCAATAGACCAGGGGAAAGCCGCTACAAAGCTTGATGAACTAATACGCTTTACACGGGAAAATGGATAAAAATGGGAAAGAATTTATTTCTCGTTCCCACGCCGGAGCATAGGGACCAGGCAAAATTTGATTTTACCTAAAACCTGCATAAACTATTTTCAAAAAGAAAATTATGCTTTTAATA
>CAZRLQ010000395.1:0-2123 GCA_964600725.1 uncultured Desulfobacterales bacterium | reverse complement strand
GCGAAAACTGAATGCAGGATTTAGGTTGTATGCTTAATAAATAGAATCTCCACAATAATCCGCTATGATCCACCAATAATCAGGAACATCCCCTATTTCTCTTACCTTGCTTATCAGGAAGATAGATCAATCGAACTCAATTTTCCGGCCAAAGATAGGGCTTCATTTCTGTCTTTAATCAGGCATAAGTCCTGTGCCTCTCTTACTTTTTTTAAAATAGAGCCCATTTTTCGTCCTGGTGACACGCCAAGCTTAATTAAATCTTTTCCTCCAATAAGATTTTCCCGTTTGAACTGTTTTTTTATTTTCATATAATAATTAATCACTGATTCTTTTGACCAATTTAAATAATCATTTTTTCTTGCTTCACTGGATGCTGGTCCCAGTGTTCCATTTATATCTGAAATTCCCAAAATGATTATGGGAATAGAATCATCCGCCAATTTTCGAAACCATCGGATACGGGTGGCCGGTCTTACTCTAAGCTGTGAAATATCAAAAACATGCATATGTTCCAAGATGAGAGTCTTTATAAAATCTTGATCCTGTTTTGACATACGCAGCCTGCGTGAAATTGCAGCAGCTATTTCACTTCCTTTTTTGTCATGGTCATAGAAAGTTATATTTCCAGTGTTAATATTTGAAGATCGAGAAACGGGCTTACCCACATCATGCAGCATGGCCGAAATCTTCAGCAGAGGGAGTCGGCTGCATGATTTTAGATTATCCCATACCCGGTCAGAGACTATACCAAAATATTTCTCCAGATTATTAACAATCTCTTCACAATTTTCCAGTACAGACATGGAATGTTTCCAGACATCCAAATGATGAAAAGAATTTTGTCTGCAACCCTTCATCGGTATAATTTCAGGAAATATCACATCCAGTATTCCTAAGCGATCCATCATCTTAACAAAAAATGTACTTCGCCTGCTGCTAAATATCTTATACAATTCAGATAAGATACGTTCCGATGCGGTCTGTTCAAGCAGAAAAGAATGTTTGGCCATTACAAATAGAGTTGTATCTTCTATGTCAAATTCAAATTCAGCGGCAAACCGGACAGCACGCATAATCCGAAGGGGATCGGAAACAAAAACATCCGGTCCGGTTGTTTTTATTAAATGCCTCTTAATATCTTCAGCCCCGTTTAAAGGATCTATGATATCTCCCAGTATGCCACCGGCATTAACCTGTATGGCAATGGCATTTAATGTAAAATCACGCTGTTTAAGATTGGCATCAATAGTATGATGCCCCATTGAAACAAGATCGAGAAACGAATCCTTATCTTGTCTGTCTATTACCCGATAACATGGTTCATCGGCTTTTTTCAAAAAAGGCACCACAACTGCATCTTGAACCGAAGCCAGTCTGCGGGCAATGGCTTCCGGGTCCTGGCATATCAGGTCAATATCTTTCGGGGTTCTGGCAAGAAAATAATCACGTACCGCACCGCCTACGAGATAAAGAGACGGCATATTCCCCTTAAAAGGAGCAAGCCATTTTTTAAGAATTTCTTCAATATGCTTTCTCACAGCACACCTGATTTCAAATCATTTTTACTGAAAAATTTATATCTTGCCTAAATTGAGCGATCAGCCTTTAGGTTAACTATTAGCGCAATGATTACAGGATATTTTGCTATTACAAACTGTCACCCCTTGGGTGTTATTTCTGATTGACGTAATACCTTGCTTTTTCAAAGCTGAATGCTGATTGCTAACAGCTAAACGCTCAACTCACGTTTTAATTGCCTTCAAAAATGTCAATGCCGGATGAAAATTTTTTGCGGTTGTAAAAGGGTGAGCGATTAAAATAACAGTCTGTTTCAAAAGTGAATGGCAAAACCTTCACATTGAAATATAAAAATATATATCAAATCTCATATCTAATTCAACAATATACTGTATTTTCTGCAAAGACAAAATCAATACATGCGTGAATATGATTTAGCGTCTGTTTTGAGAAAAATATCTGGTATTATTATATAGACGAGTATTTTCGTATATGCTGATAACAAATAATTGCATAGGCTGCTTTTTTCTATTTTAGTTCATTATGGTGTAGTAAAATTCAGTCAGTAAAATTTTTTGCAACCTTTCATGCTCACCACTTTC
>CAZRLQ010000394.1:0-2128 GCA_964600725.1 uncultured Desulfobacterales bacterium | reverse complement strand
TTAACAGAAAATTGCACCAATAATTCAACTAATTTTTCAAGATACCCTTAAGTTAATGACATTGAGGTATTAATGCTTGAAACTCCTTTGACCGGTAAATACCATCGTAACATTCGACTCGTTACACGCTTCAATTGATTGATAGTCATTTCCCGAACCACCTGGCTGTATTACAGAAGTAATACCCTCTTTAATTCCTACATCCACACCATCTCTGAAAGGGAAAAAAGCGTCACTAACCATGGCAGCACCGATAAGCCCCCCTTTTTCACATATTACTTTATTGTCAATCTCATTTTTTCTGTCATCATCTTTCAGCTCATTGTAAGCAATACCATACATTTCAAAACAATGCCGGTCTGCTAACTTGCGATACGCCTTATCTCTTGCGATTTCCGCAACACCTACTCTATCTTGTTCACCTGTCCCTACTCCCACAGTTACCAGATTTTTTACATAAATTACTGAATTCGACGTTATCCCTGATTCAACAAGCCAGCCGAAAATCATATCGTTATATTCTTCAGACGTCGGCCTACGTTTGATTTTATATTTTTCTCCCTTATATTCAGATTCCGCCGGCATCAAATCATCTTTGGAGAGAACTGTGGGCACAAAAGACCACTGAGCTATTATACCCCCGTCCATCAAGCTCTTAAATTCCACGCATCTTTTACCAACATAGGTCTGAAGATTCTCCATATTGCCAATCTTGATAACCCTTAAGTTTTTTTTCTTTTCAAATATATCCATTACGCCTTCTTCAAAGTCAGGTGCCACTATCACTTCGGCAAACTGCCTGCAAATGGTTTCAGCGGTTGCCTTGTCGACAGCTCTGTTAACAGCGATACATCCACCGAATGCAGCGACCCTGTCCGCCATATATGCATTGATATAAGCTTTTTCAAGTGTATCTGCTTTAGCAACGCCGCAAGGATTGTTATGTTTGACAATCACAGCAGAAGGCATATCCACCAAGTATCTCAAAATATTAAGCGCATTGTCCGTATCGGTCAGGTTGGTCTTTCCGGGATGCTTGCCGCTCTGTAAAAGATCTATGTCCGAAACCAGATATCTGCCAGGCTGAACTGTCTCGGTTTCACCCAAAACCAGATTTCCATTTGTCAGTTTGTAAAGAGCTGCTTCCTGTCCAGGATTTTCACCATATCTTAAACCCTTTTTGACGTTGTCTATTGTCCAAACAACTTTTTCGTAAAACAGAGTTTGCCTTTTATCGTTATTTATAAAACTGATTTCCATTTTTGGCGGGAAATGGTCTTCAGTAATAGTTGAATAGATCTTTTTAAGTTCTTTATCCATAATTATCTCCCTGATATACTTTTATGAGTTCTCTTAGAATTATTTATTTCAATTCTGTTTCTAATTGTCATAGTGTGTAACACCTGCTAACTTCCTCTATTGTTCTTTTTTCCAGGAAATCTGCAATCATGCGGTCATAAACGGCCGTATGTTCAAAAGCCTTTTTAGCAAGACTAAAGCGGAGTTTAAAAGATGTCTTGCCGTCATTCGACTTCATATGAGATATAATCATTTCATAATCAAAAGGATCGACCACCGGCGTTACCCTGAGAAAGTTTTTTGCAGCAGCTCTTATCATGCAGGGCCCGCCAATATCTATGTTGCCTCTGGCCTGTTCAACCGTCACACCTTTTTGGGAAACAGTGTCTTTAAATGGATACAGATTGACTACAACCATGTCAAAAATAACAGCACCGGTTCTCTTTAAATCTTTTATATGAAATTCATTATATGTTTCGGTAAGAAGGCCTAAGTATATTTTAAAATCCAAAGTTTTTACCAGCCCTCCTTGCGTTTCCGGCTGACCTGTATAACTTGAAATTTGGGTAAGGCGGGATTTTTCAACATTGCCTAAAATTTCCTTTATTTTTTTGTATGTGCCGCCGGTTGAAAATATTTTTATCTCCGGATTTATTTCAACAAGCTGTTGTATAAGAAAATCGAGTCCTTTTTTGTCTGAAACGCTTATAAGCACGTGTTTTACCTTTACAAAATCATCAATATTTTCAACAGTGTTAATGCTCATAAAAATATCCTCCTTTAGAGATCCGAACGTAATTTATAAAGCATGCAGCACAGTAACAATCAA
>CAZRLQ010000393.1:0-2132 GCA_964600725.1 uncultured Desulfobacterales bacterium | reverse complement strand
CCTAATCCGGGTGAAAATTCCAACAGCCTTATTTGTTTCCAGTCCCTTAGAACCTGTTTGAAAAACCTTAGATTTTACTTGCAGTCAAGGAAGATAAAGATATGGTCAGACGCCTAATTTCATGAAAAACGAGGCCTATTTATCCTGTTCAACAATCATTTTTATTACATTACTTTGCTGAGAGCTTAATTGTTCAAATTTAACGCCAAATCCATCAGAAGTTCTTCTGACAACTTTACCGGCAATATTGCATCGTACACTTTCATTTGCGGCGGAAAAGCTCATTAATATTCTCTGTCCTGCCGGAATGGAATTTTTTGTCTCTATAAATGCCCCCCCGAGACTTAAATTCCGCATGAAATTTTGGTATGACCAATCTTTAATATCATAATCCACGGCAACCAGGCAGTTAAACCTGGCATGTTTTCTTTTATTCTTGCTTTCACTCTTCTCTTCATCTCTGATTCTTTGGCTCTCAATCAAAATATTAATCAAAGAAAAATTGATTTCTTTTTCCTTTTTTATGGGCGTATAATCAATTTCAATAACAGGATCATCCCAGCCAATTATTTTGCAGGCTGCCTCTTCAGAGTTTAATGTTCCTGTTTCAGCCGCAATAAGATCACCATCTTTTAGGTAAAGCAATCCGGTATTACAACCTGTTTTTATAGTTAAAGTACATGATTTTCCCTCCAATTTAAGCATCTGCAAAAAAGAGGAGAGACCTATACAACGAACCTCCCCCCCATAGTTGATTTGAAGTTCAGTAAAAACCTTATGGGTGAGGGCACTGAGGTCTACCGGTTTTTCAAAACAGATTGCAGAACCAAGAGTTTTGATTCTGGCTTTAAACATCTGTGATTCAACGTCGGCCATAACAATGACCCTGATTTTTGGATAATCTTTGTTTAAATATGCGAGAAGCTCGAAGCCGTCCATTTCCGGCATGCTTAAACCCGTTATAACCAGATCTGTTTCTGTGCCGCCGAGAATTTTAACCGCCTCTTTGCCGTTTTCAGCGGTCAGAAGCTCAAAGTATTTCTTGTACCTGTCATGCAAGTATCTAAATTTCTCAAGCAATCCAACATCATCATCAACTACCAGAATTCTTTTCATACTGTTTTGGCAAAGAAAACCATCTCCCTGTGGAAGAGGAGAAATCGCCATCCTCCTTTCTGATTAACAATACATTTCAGGGCAAATGCATCTGGAAAACTGTTTATGATTTTAGGTTGATTCTTCCTTGCAAAAGTGACGTCCATTCACGAAAAAGCACCGGTTTCACCGGCAGTTTCACAATGAGACGCCGCCCCTGCAAACTTTTTTGCTTAACTGCCGGATTTGATGAGGTTGCCGGAAATTCTCGCCGGGGACTTTTGATAATCATTAGTATTACGCTTCTTTATTTCTCGATCGTTTCAACCGACAGCATGTGACACACCCAATTACTCTGCAACTTCATACTGTTCTACAATTTCATACTCTTTAAAAGTCCTATCCGCCAGCTTTACTAAATTTTCAACAATCTGCATACAACAATCTATTTGATCCGGATCCGGCTGCAATTGCTTCATAATATCGGAATCAAGCGATACTTGGAAAGATAAAGGTTCATCCCGCTCAACACATTGCACCAAAAAACAATTAAGCAGTTTGCCCAGGCTGATAAAAATCTCTTTTGAATCAAAAGCGGCTTCATAGGAAAGCAGCCTCAAATTAAATAAAGACAATGTCTCCTCCGAATGACTTCCGTAAACACTCTCATAATAACCAGGTATTTCTGTTTTAAACATCTCGGCCAGTTTTTTACTATTCGGATAAAGTTTTAAATAACGTTTTTGTGACAAAAGATAATAGAGTGCATGCCTGACACAACCCAGTTCAAATGCAATCTGTTTTTCCGTATTAAGGTCTCGCTTATCTTTTAGAAAGACTTCTTTTAAATCTTCGAGCCACTGGTTAAAATCTTCAGTTTGAAAATTAATCGCAACTATTGTTTGCGCCAACAATTCTGTATCCAATTGTTTTAACTTTGTCATGATATATTTCCTTTCTTTTTATATATACTTGAGTTTTCGAAAACCAGTTTTAGTGTTTGGCATTATAATTGCCTAACCCAATCTTCAGCATCG
>CAZRLQ010000392.1:0-2156 GCA_964600725.1 uncultured Desulfobacterales bacterium | reverse complement strand
TTATGCCAAATTCAGCTCAGCAAACAGCATGCAGTCAAAAACTGCGGATGCTCCCGCCGTCTTGCAACTGCCCGCCTGCGTCAAGGCTTCGGCAAATACATCGATTACAGAATCCAGGTAATTCGGATTAATCGTTGCTATTGCTTTTCCCAACTTTTGCAGCCAAATATTCAAGCCCCTGAAGTACAAGCGTCTGGTAATCTTTAAACCCCATCCGAACATTTTCAGACCATTCCCGATAGTTTTTCTCTGTTTCCTGGTTCATACTGTGTGACATATCCGCAAACATTTTTAACATAACTTCATTCTGATTCTGCAGCAATTCCATATTCTTCAATGCAAGTTCATAATTTTTTTTAAATACTTCAAAAATGTTTTCCATTGCCATAATAACTCCTCTCTCTATAAATTTTGTTTGATTTATTTTAGGGATGAGGCCAAAACAATTTACCCATCTATACATCTCGACATCTCGCCTTCAAGCCATCTTCACCCGATATCCAAACAGAAAATCCTCGTGATAAAACAACTGCTTATGCTGGTTTTATGTTTTAAATCGACTAAATCCAACCTGAATCTTAATCTCTTGAATTGAGAAAATTATTTCGTTATCATTCCCTATTGGACTGTCTGAAAATGAGAAATTTTTTGCAAAGTCAAGGAAGGCGAAAATTTTAACCACTTTGAATAGACCCACATATTTTGAGGATTAAAATCTTCGCCTGACCTGTCTGCCGACAGGCAGGCACAGCGATTGCAAAAAATAGCCATTTTAGGACAGCCCTCCTATCTATCTAAACTTAGATCAAACACTTACCGTCTGGTCATCTTTTTTAACTGCCTTGTCATCTTTACTGACCGCCGAGTCATCTTTGCTGTCCACCGAATTATCTTTGCTGGTCGCCCGGTTATTTTTATTGACTGGCGGACTCTCTTTTTTAATCGTTTTGCTCTCTTTCTTAGATAAGATCTTATCTGTTTTGGTTTTGGTTCCGGATGTATGTCTGGAATCAGACTGAGAACGTTCACTTAGCCATTTATATACGGCAGGTGCCAAGGTTTTTTGGGTCTGAGAACTGACATAAAGGCCGATGTGACCACCGGGGAAAGCAATTAATTCTTTATCTTTGCTGCCGGCCAGATCATTAAGCGGAATAGAAGATGAAGGAGGCACCAGATGATCCTGCTCAGCATAAATATTCAGTAACGGCATGGAGATCTTTTTTAAGTCAACTGGACGGCCGCCAAGGGTAAAAGTGCCTTTTGCCAGGCGATTCTCCTGGTATAATTCCTTTACGAATTTACGAAATGCCTCGCCGGTCTGATCCGGGCTGTCAAAAATCCATTTTTCCATTCGCATAAAATTTTTTACTGCCTCATCATTATCGATGAAATCCATGAAATTAACATACTTATGCAGCATTAGCATAAAAGGCTTCAGCATCAAGAAACCAAGATTCATAAAATCACCAGGAATATTCCCATAGCTGTCCACCATTAAATCAATGTCCATATGCCTTGCCCATATATTTAGCAAACCATCTTCGGTATCAAAATCGATGGGTGTCACCATGGTTACCAGGTTCTTTACCTTCTCCGCATAAAGTGCACTGTAAATAGCTGAAAAGGTTCCACCCTGACAAACACCTAACAGATTGATCGCTTTAAGCCTATGTTTCTTTCTGATGAAATCAACGCAATTGTTCATATAACCATCGATATAATCTTCCATGGTTAAATAACGGTCTTTCCGATCCGGATATCCCCAATCAATAATATAAATATCCGTCCCCTGTTTGAGCAGATTTTTGATAATACTTCTATCATTCTGGATATCCATCATATACTGTCGATTCACCAGTGCATAGGTAATAAGCAATGGTATGGGGCTAACCTCTCGCTTCACTCTATGATAGCGGTATAATACCATTTTGTCTTCCCGGTAAACCGCCTCTTTGGGGGTGGTGCCGACATCAATTTCATCCAGCTGCGTCAAGATATCAAATCCTTTAACAAGTTTTTTACTGATTTCCTGGAAGTCTTCAATCATATCTTTCTGGTTAAACATAAAGTTTTGTTCTCCTTACTTACGTTTCGCTAATTTTTTACCTAAAACCTGCATAAACTATTTTCAAAAAGAAAATTATGCTTTTAAT
>CAZRLQ010000391.1:0-2159 GCA_964600725.1 uncultured Desulfobacterales bacterium | reverse complement strand
GTTGGAACTGTCGTTGAAGCAGGAAAAAGAATGCTTGGTAAACCAAGCAGAAGCCGCGGGTCTTGCTCCGTGGAGTGTCACCAAATCTGCAGGATATATTGTATGATCATAGTTGAAAATCTCTCTAAGAGTTTTGGCGGGCAACTGCTTTTTAAAAATATAGATATTAAAATAAATCCCCGCGAGCGTGTCGGGCTTGTGGGGAGAAACGGACATGGAAAGACAACCTTTTTTCGGCTCATAACAGGTGAAGAAGAGCCGGATGAAGGCAGGATAATCATACCTAAGCATTACAGGATCGGAAGTGTTGACCAGCAGCTTCATTTTACAAAGAAGAGTGTGCTGGAAGAAGGGATGACAGCTCTTGGGCCGGATGAACATGACCATCTCTGGAAAGTTGAAAAGATACTTTCCGGACTTGGATTCTCCAACAAAGAAATGCAGCAGCATCCATCTGAATTTTCAGGGGGATACCAGGTTCGTCTTAATTTAGCCAAAATACTCGTCTCCAGGCCGGATCTTATTCTTTTAGATGAGCCGACCAACTATCTCGACATTGAATCCATACGCTGGATTGTGCGCTTTTTAGCCGGCTGGCCGAGAGAATTGATACTGATCACTCATGATAGAAGTTTTATGGATAAGGTTGTTACCCATACAATTGCAATCCACCGCAAAAGATTCAGGAAAGTAGCTGGAAATACGGAAAAACTTTACAATCAGCTTGCTCAGGAAGAAGATGTTTACGAAAAGACAAGGATCAATGATGAGCGGCGGCAGAAGAGAATCGAACTGTTCGTAAATCGATTCAGAGCCAAAGCAAGACTGGCAAATCTTGTGCAGTCAAGACTTAAAACACTCAAAAAGATCGGCAGTGCTGAAAAGATAGAAAAGCTGAAAACACTCGATTTTGCATTTCAATGCAAGCCTTTTCATAGGAAATATGTTTTAAAGGCGGAAAATATTTCCTTTTCATACAATTCTGAAACACCGGTTATTGAAAATTTCAGTCTAACAGTTAAAGCACGTGACCGTATCTGCATCATTGGAAAAAACGGCAAGGGAAAGACAACCCTGATAAAACTTTTGTCCGAAAAACTCAAGCCGCAAAAAGGTGAAATAATCTTTGCCCCTAACCTGGCAAAAGGAGTTTACGAACAGACAAATATTAAAAGTCTGATCGATACCAGAACTGTTGAAGAGGAAATTTTATATGCAGGCGGCAGTTCTGATCGGCAGAAGGCAAGAAATATTTGCGGCGCAATGATGTTTGAAGGCGATGCAGCCTTAAAATTGATTGAAGTCCTTTCCGGAGGAGAAAAGAGCAGGGTGATGCTTGGTAAAATTTTAGCAAGGCCTGTAAATCTGCTTCTTCTTGATGAACCGGGCAACCATCTTGATATGGAATCTTGTGACAGCCTTATCGCTGCACTCACCAGCTTTGAAGGATCAGTAGTTATGGTTACTCACAATGAAATGTTTCTTCGAGCTATTGCAAACAGGCTCATTATATTTCAGAATGAAAATTTATCTGTTTTTGAAGGAACCTACGAAGAATTTCTGGAAAAAGACGGGTGGAAAGATGATAATGCGGAATTGAGTTCTGTTTCAAAAGATAATGATAACAGCTTTCACACAAAACTGAATAAAAAAGAGATACGACGCAAACGTTCCGCGATTATTGCAAAGCGGGCGGAGACTGTAAGACCGATCAAACAAAAAATCAGCCGGGTGGAAGATGATATTGAAAGCTGTGAAAAGCGGCTGGATAAACTTAACGCCGAACTGCTGGAAGCATCACAGGCACAGGACGGACAACTGGTAGGAAAGATTTCCCAAAGTATCCATGGATGCCGGTTAACCATCGACGATCTTTTTGACAAGCTTGAAGCATACACCTATGACCTGGATGAGAAAAATTCTATATTTGAAGAAGAATTAAGGCAATTAGATTAGTGCCCGTCCATAAATGGCTCCTATCTATGGACGGGCACTAAATTAAGAAACCTGGAGATTGGGGGACTAAGGCGCAACACAATTCGCTTATATACTTGTAACCTGAACATAATGCATTTTAATTTTTCGAGTTTTCGAAAAAACTATGACCTAAATCCTGCATTCAGTTTTCGCGAAATGATTATATCTGCCTTATGTTTCAG
>CAZRLQ010000390.1:0-2164 GCA_964600725.1 uncultured Desulfobacterales bacterium | reverse complement strand
GGAGCGCCGCTTTTACCTGATCTGCTGCGTTATCAAACGCTTGCAGAATTTAGGTACTATCAAGTTTCATTGCACATGATACCCTTTTCCCGCAAGAATCGCTGCAAGGGCCTTTTTTGCATTAGGATCTCCGTGAACCAGTTTAATTTGCCCGGGTTTTTCAGGCATGGATTGAACCCACTCGACCAGACCGGCCTGATCTGCATGGGCGGAATATCCTTCAAGAATATGTGGCCGCGCCTTGATTGGTATTGCCTCTCCATCCAGATAAACATATCCGCCCGGCTTCCTGCTGTATTTGATAATATCCCTTCCCTGTGTTCCTTTGGCCTGATAGCCGACAAAAAAGATGTCATTTTCCGAATCGAACAGACCCGCTTTAAGATGGTCAACGATTCTTCCACCGGTGCACATGCCGCTTCCCGCAATGATAACGCATGGTCCCGGGGTCTCAATCAGCTTAATATGCTCGCGGTAGCTGCCGACCGCGTAAAGATTGTCAAAATCAACAGGATTGTCTCCATGACGGAGAAGACCCCTGGCTTCTCTATCCCAAAACTCTGAGAGACCAGCGTAAATCCTTGTGATTTCAAGCCCAAGAGGAGAGTCTATGAAGACAGGAAAAGGCTCTGCCTCTGTTCTGAAGTCAGAACCAGAAAAAAGTCTGTCCATCTCATATATCAGTTCCTGGCAGCGGCCAAGTGCAAATGCAGGAATAAATACCTTTCCCCTGTCGGCAAGGGCACTTTTCAAGATGGCTCCTAGGCGTGCAACCCGCTCTCTCCTGTCCTGATGAACTCTATCACCGTATGTCGATTCCAGCACAAGCAGGTCGCACCCTTTATCCGGTATTTCAGGGTCAGGAAGAATCGGCGTATCTTTTGCCCCAAGATCGCCTGAGAATATAACAGACCATCCTGCTTGATTTTCTTCAAAACGTATAAAACAGGAACCTAAAATATGTCCGGCACGATACAGCCTGAATTTCACACCATTTTTTAAATCAAACTCCCGGCCGTATTCAAAGCCCCAGGATAGATCATCAATTGTTTTGTCCAACGCAAGGAGTTTGCTCTCATCCAGGGAAGAAAAGGAGACAGCATCCCTTAACATGGGCAGGATAAGAGCCCTGGTTCCATGGGTCGTAATGATCTCGCCCTTAAAACCCCTTAGTATAAGTTCCGGCAGCCGCCCCACATGATCAATGTGGGCATGAGTCAAAAAGAGATAATGGATATCTGACGGGGCTGCCGGCCATTTCTCCATTGGCAGAACCGGAGCATGGCCCATTGAAAGACCACAATCCACCATGATATTAAGGCCGTTTACACGCAATAAATGGCATGAACCGGTCACCTGGTACTCTGCCCCAAGATGTGTGATTAAAGGAAGATGCATAAAATAATTATCTGGAAATCTATAATTACAAGCTATTAGCCCGGATTTCTGTAACTTCTCAAAAAGTCAGGGCAGCGGTGGAAAAATCCCCATCAATACTCCTTTTTCAAAAGAGGAAGCACATAAGTGCCCGACCTGCCTGCCGCGTCCGCGGCGCAGGCAGGCAGTACTTATTGAAAGATTACGTATTGGGACTCCAATGAGATAATCAATCAGTTACCTGGATTCCTTTCCCATTAAGAAACAAGCGGCAAAGGTTAATGATTCTATCCAAATCTTCATACGCATGGACAAAATCGTTTTTGTCATATACCTGAAACGGACTGCCGCCGGGGATTCCATTTAGATAGCGAGTTGGTATATAAAACCTGTCCAATCGCTTTGCCTCTGACGATATTTCTTTAAAGCGGCGGTCATGTCCTGAAATTTCGTCCACCATCTCATACAGAGAATGGCCGATAACCCGTCTTTTCCCCAATGCATACAAACATGCTTTTAATGCCTTTTCACCTGTCTGCTGGGAAATAAAACATCCCTTATCAAAAAAGACGTCCTCCTTTAAAACCCATTTTACAAATTGATAATCATCTACGCTTTGTAAAAAACACCGCAGGGCCTCTTTACTGGATGCTTTCATAAATAACTATTCCTTCTTTTACGGCATCTTGAATAAAAAAGTTTTCTTTTTGCATCTGATCAAACTCGTCCGGAGTATAAGCGAGTATATCCACAGCCTTAGGCATTGCCCAACTCATGTAGAACTCCT
>CAZRLQ010000389.1:0-2166 GCA_964600725.1 uncultured Desulfobacterales bacterium | reverse complement strand
GCCTCCCGTTATTCTGTTCGTGCACATCGATATTCAATATGGCATTGATCAGAAGCTGAAATCCCGTTCTTTCATACCGGGCTAATTTTAAACTCCTTTTGGCACTAACTAACTGAGGGTTGACATTTAACGCCGACTCAAAGCAGGCGATAGCCTTGTTATTCATGAATGTGTGCAAAACCATATAGGCTGTACCAAGACTTTCATACAAATCTGCATGCGTGGGATATTTTTTGAGTAACATCTCCAGCGTTTTGATGTGTTTCCAAACCGCGGTAATATCTACTTTTTCTTTTTTGAAAAGCAACTTGAGATTAAAATCAAGCTGTATTTCGGGTAATGGAGATTTTTCCAACTTCTTTTGTGCCTTGCTGAACTCTTGAAAAGCTTCACTATACTTTTGCAATGATAATAATTTTTTGCCATTTTCAAAATGGTCGTTCAAGTAATCCGGATTTATTCGTACAGCGCGCTCAAAAGCCTCCTCAGTCTTTTGTACAAAATCAATACTCAGGCTATAGTCCTCTTTCTCCAGGTAATTTAAGATATAAGCCCGCCCCAAATTGAAATAAGCTTCACTGTAGTAAGGATTAATCCTCAGAGCCCGGCTAAAGGCTGTCACTGCATTTTTACATTGTTTAGTTCCCAAATAAGCTTCTCCAAGATTATTATAATAATCCGCATAATTGGAATCTATGAGTATTGCTTTTTTGAAAGCATCGATAGCCTCTTTGTACTGCTTTAGCTTCAAATAGGTCAATCCCAGGTTGTTAAACGGACTGGAAATATTAGGGTTGAGCTTGATAGCCTGCCGGATTTCCCTTAGAGCCTCTTCATACATATCATGGTTATAAAAAGCCCGTCCAATCATATCTCGAATCACTGCATTCTTGGAGTTGGCAAATTTCTTAGATAAAGTAATAAGAAATTCAATATCCGATTTCTTTTCCTCGTGAAATCTCTTTACCAGATACAAAACATCCTCGCCAAAGACCTGGGAATTGTAGTCCATTTCTTTAGTATTAAGAATATTCCCATCTTTATAAAAGGAGCAAACTACTTTATGCTCTGCAGGGTTATTCACTGTCTGCAAAACATATTCTCTCTTTCCCACGCGGATGGTACTTGTTATATGAAAATTTGCCATTTTTAGGATAAAATATTAAAAGATTTACTTTTTTGTGTTTTTATGAATTCCTCTCGTTGTACTCTAGTATTAAGTCCTATACTTTTTAATCTTCGATATATTGTTGAGGGACTTACTGATTTGCCGTAGAGCTGTCCTCTCTCTTTTAATACTTTTAAAATAAGAGCCGGACCATAGCTTGGGTGTTCTCGCACAACATTAATAATATCCCAAAAAAGACGTGAACGTTTGCCTGGTGCAAACCAATTTATGGAATCCAGGTAATGAATAATCCCATCCAGCCGTTCTTTTTCTTCACGGAGTTTTTGTCGTTCCTGCTGGAGTCGTCTTTTTTCCTCCGCTAATTCCTGACGTTCTTGTGCTAATCGTTGCCGTTCTAAATCTAATTGATCAAGCTCTGTTCGGATTTCACGACTGTTATCCACTTGAGAAACTTCCTCTTGAGAAACAGCCTCTGTTTTTTCTTCATTGAAAAGATCAAACAACTTATCAAAGGTAAGCACGGCTTCTTCGCTCGCTTCATTCTCTTTCAATTGCTCTGCTAAAACAGCCTTCTCCTTCTCGGAATGACTTTTATTGTTATCAATGGCCAGTTCTTCTATCGTATCGTCAACCACAGATGTAGAAGGTTCTTGGGGGGGCTGTTCAATTAGCGCAATTGCTTCATCCACTGTGCCAGAAAAGCGAATAAGGGAATCTAATTCTAAAAGTCGAAAGACTTCCTCGATATTTGGCCTCATACCAGCTAAAATAATCTCTCCATCATGTTGTTTAATCTCCTTAAGATAGCCGGCAAAGATCCCCCAACCAGCACTACTGATAAATTCGACCTTGGTAAGATCAACCACAATTTTGTAGATTTTGTCTTTCAACACCTCCACCATGGCCTTTTCCAGTATAAAGGCGGAGGCAGCATCAATAACACCCTGGCAGTGGATAACACACTTTCTGTCCCGCCTTGATGCAAGTGTTTCTACGGTAGTTGTCAAACCCGATTTATTCATCTTTAACTTTACCTT
>CAZRLQ010000388.1:0-2174 GCA_964600725.1 uncultured Desulfobacterales bacterium | reverse complement strand
GCATCGGTTTGATGCGGCCATAAAGGCTGCGGTTTTTGAAAATAGTTTACCCTCCAGGAGCGCCGGTTTTACCGAATCTGCGGTGCTGGCAGGGACTTGAAGTACCGCAGTGCGTCTGCGCCCCTGCCGCCCTGCACCTGCCTGCCGCAGGCAGGTCTCCGGCAAACCCGGCGCTTGCAGGATTTAGGTTTAACAATAATCACCACGCCTGAATTTTATATACTCCACATTTGCTGTTAATACGCAGTGGTGAACGATATCCTTAAGTTGTTTGTCATGTTGTAATGTTTCATCTGCGTCTTTAACAAGCAAAGATGCCCGTTTGTTGATTTCAACGATAAGGGGTTCTATCTCTTTTAATGTTTTGTTTGAATTACTTATATCTTTTTGGTAATTATCTATAAGATCAATTAGATTGCTTGTCTGTTTTGCAATATCTGCAGCAGGGTATTCGATTTTGTTAAAGTTGACCGGTCTTATCTCACCCAAAGATTTTGTGCAAGATTGATTAGTATCGGTTGTTTCGCTGTTCTTTAGGGCGATGTTGAATTCCTGTTGAAACTGAAAACTGTCTGTTTTTCTGATCTTATTTATTTGCTGAATCTGATTATCACTGTAAATAGATAAAATTTTGTTCATGGAAAAATACCTCTCATACCCGTTTCACAAATGTAAGTGAAAAGATGCGGTCTGTTTGCCGTATTTTTGACCTGATTGGTTTTTTTAGAGCCTGCTGAAAAACCTTTCAATTTTACTTGCGGTCAATCCTGCCTGCTGATGGCGAGGCAGGCTCTGAAATCAGGCAAAAGGTTAGGTTTTAAAACAGAGCATAAGACCTTCTCTTCAACAGGATGAATTGCATAATTCTTTTTATAAGAGGCTGTCAGGAATCTTTGTGCCTGCCTGTCGGCAGACAGGTCAGGCGAAGATTTTAATCCTCAAAATGCAGGGGTATATTCAAAGCGGTTAAAATCTTCGCCTTCCTAGGCCTTATAAAAAAATTTTCATTTTAGAACATCCCCTATATATGTGCTTTATATCTTTATGCATAAGGGTTTGCGAAAAACGCAGGCTGATTCCGTTTATTTCAAATAACCACCATATCTCACCGGACAAGACAAAAGCATGAACGGATATTTCTTTCCAATGATATACGAAGCTGATCAGACAAATTTATTGGTAATTAAGCCTATCATTTTTTCAGCAGCCTGCCTGGCGTTTATTTCATACGTTCCGTTTTTTATATTCTGTTTGATCTGGTCAATCTTTTCATACCTGAGTCCATCGGTATTTGCCGCTCCCCCTGCTGTTCTCAACTCTTTTGAAGTGCTGGAAAGATCAACAACAATATCTTTTTTCTGTACTTGATTCTTTGTTTCATTTTTTTGATTTTCATGAACATCTGCATTTATCAGTTTTTGTCTGGTTTTACGCAATCCATAAGTCTCTGATAATTGCTTATAATCTCCTAAGGCGTCTGAAACATTCATTGTATTTCTCCGATAGTTGTTCTATCTCTTTTACCCAATATCTTTATCTATTCTGTACATATATTAGCCTCTTTCACCCATTGAACAAAACATATAACATTCATTCTTTTATTAACAACCGGTCATCTTCAGCCTGAGTATGACTGGTGAACCGCTCAATCCAGGTTATTGTTAGCTGTCTGCTCAATCTGGTCAATTAGAAAACTGGAACTCTCAAGAGAAAGTGTGTTTGTTTTTTTTTCGTTATCCGCTTTTATTTCGTTGAATATAAATTTGATTTCTTTTGACTGCTTTAGGTTGTATCTTTTTGCTGTTTTGGGTTGCGAATGATTTAGAGATTTTTCGTCAAGTCCAAATTGAAATCCAAAATGTTTAATTTTATTAATAATATTAAGTTTAATCTTTTCGGTAACAGTTTGCCAACCGCATTTATCAGCTACTTTGTTCTTTCCCTCAGATGATTTTCCGTTAAAACTCCTTTGTCTCTCTAATGCTTTATCCTGACAAATTTGCTTACAGAAAACTTTTAAAACGAGCTGTTTTTTATAAGAAGATACAGACATCAGATAATTACCATTTCTCTTGAAAATTATAGATTTGGCTGTAAGGCATGGGCACCATATTGTGTCCCATGTGCAAAATATTAAGAGAAGCATTATAATCCGCGTCCATAATATTCCCGCA
>CAZRLQ010000387.1:0-2180 GCA_964600725.1 uncultured Desulfobacterales bacterium | reverse complement strand
GATGGTGTTTTTTGTAAAAGGTAAGGCTTAAACATAATCCGGCCAGTTCCTGTCCTTTTCTGAAATTACCGCCACATCAAGAGGCCACTTAATTTCAAATACCGGATCATTCCATCGGATTCCATTTTCTGCTTTTGGTGTATAGAACTGGGAAACCTGATAGGTTATTTCGGTATTATCGGACAATGTCTGAAAACCGTGGGCGAAATTTTCGGGCACATAGAGCATCCTGTAGTTCTCAGCGGTTAGATCAACGCTTATCCACCTTTTGTATGTGACTGAATCGGGTCTTAAATCTATTATTACATCTCTGATGGCTCCACGTGTGCATCGGACAAGCTTGGATTCTTCGTAAGGGGATTTTTGATAATGCATGCCTCTGAGGGTCCCTTTATTTCTGTTGAAGGAAATATTTGTCTGAACAACACGAGTATTTAATCCTTGCGCCTCGAATTCATTCCAGCACCAAGAGCGTGCGAAAAAACCGCGATTATCCTCAAATTTTTCGATTTCAATGACAAAGGCACCCGTTAATTGTGTTTCCGTAAATTTCAAATAGACCTCCGGGATTCTGCATCCTTCATTTTTTGCTTTGCACTTTTTGATGTCAGCCCTTGACTGGGAACGAAAAACGTTCAAACTGTAAACCGCTTTTTGAACTTGCTGAAGAATGCCCTGGATTCTTGCGGATTTTTATATTGCATATAGTGGATTGGCGGGAAATTATCTGGTTTCCAGACTGAAACCTTTGCAGAACACCCCTCTTTCGTCCAATTTCTCGCAATCCGCTATAATAAGACTGTCATAAACCAGGCATTGGTCATCGTTTGGACCAAAGCTTCCTCCCCCATCAAGAGTATAGCTGTCAGACCAAAGAGCATTTTATCATTATAATAAACAACGCGACGTATGCCTGCCCTGAAAGGTCCTGACATATCAGCCCAGGGCAGCGCCCTGGGTTTGCATAACACATCCGCATCAGCCCTGTAAGGCATGACATCTCAAGAAACTCTGCTTTATGTAGAAAGCGCAGCTATGCGTAATTCCTGATCGCTAATTACAAAAGTACTCATTTTGTTCATCTCTCAACTTGTCGCCAAGCCGGCCTGAAGGCAGATCAACATTATCATATGTAATGGCTCTGTCCTTTGGAACATTGGTTTTAAGGCGACATCCCTCTGATAAACCCATTGGCAGCAGATTTTCCAGACTGACTACGTCGGAGTTTTCAAGCATGCCGTAACAGGTGAATCCTCCCATTCCATCCAGAATCTCATCTACTTTGAGGTCGCGCTTGGCAACGGTTATTACATCGCATACCGGACCGGCAAGAGGAGCTGCCGCGGCATCCTTAAAAAGCACGGTTCTGGCCACCGTTAAAGGCACTTCAAGGTGACAGAGATGATATGGAGTATAAAACACATATAAAGGACCATCACCCATTTTGTAATAATTCAGATATTGCTGCTGAATTGGATTTTCATTGTATCCAAGGACAAAAACCCCCGGAGCCGGTTCAGCGCCTAAGATGTAGTCAACAAGTCCCCCTCCGAGGAGTTGCTCCATTGGAAACAGTTTAATGGAATCGCTGACATGATCACAGCGAGGACCATACATGCCACGCCTGCCCGTCTTAAAGCCGGTAGCGTTTGCCACAACAGCCATTTCCATTGAGATTTTTGTTCCATCGGCAAAAGAGGTAACCATTTGGGGCTTTTGTTTGTATTTTTTTGCATATGATTTCTGAGTCTCAGGGGTTCGATAAGGGTCTTGGAGACCTTTCATGTTCCCCGCCAGAACAGGATTACAGCCGATGGATTTAACATAGCGAAAAAGGTTCATGATCACACCCGGCTGATCTCCATCTGAATTTGTAATAATAACCCCGGCACGGTCGGCATAAACCTTGAGAATCGGTCCAATGGTTGCATCGAGTTCAGCATTCATCAATATAACATGTTTTCCATTTTCAATCGCCTTCAATGCAACGTTAGCCCCAGAATCAATTGTTCCGGTTACTTCAATTATTGCATCAATTCCTTCAGATTTGCAAAGCAGCGCTGCATCATCAGTAACTGCGGATTGACCATTGGCTATAGCTTTGTGAAGCTGGCCAGGTGTTTCGACAATTTTAACTGTTTCAACTCCTGCTTCGCGAAAGGCGCGATCAGCTTCTGAAA
>CAZRLQ010000386.1:0-2191 GCA_964600725.1 uncultured Desulfobacterales bacterium | reverse complement strand
ATCAATTAACAGGCTGAAACATGAGGCAGATATAATCATTTCGCGAAAACTGAATCAGGATTTAGGTTCAACAAAAAGACCTATGGGACAGTGATCTGAACCGTAAACATCTTTTTCAATGAAAGCTTTTTTAACATATCCTTTATCAATTATTTTTTTGCTGACGAAAAAAATAATCAATCCTCCAACCCGTGTCTTTTTGCCTTGCATTGAATCTGTATGACCACCATGAATATTTTACCGTATCTGGATGAAGATATCTAAATGTATCCACATAACCGTTTTGGATTATCCTGTCTATCCAGTCATGCTCAATTCTTGGAAATCCGGAATACTTTTCATTGCTTTTCGGATTTTTTAAGTCAATTTCATTGTGAGCTGTATTAAAATCACCGGCAATGATAGAGGGTCTTACCTCTATTTTTGTATTTGTCGGCATAATCAAAAAAAAATCTTATAAAAATCAAGCTTGTAATTCAGCCTTTCTTCGCTCATCTTTCCATTGGAAAAATAGATATTAAACAAGATAAACTTACCGAAATTCATCTCAACAATTCTGCCCTCATTATCATATTTGGGCATACCGATGCCATATCGAACATCCAGAGGCTCAACTTTTGATGCACTCGTAAAAAGTTTCAACTTTTATTTTGACCACAGCATATAGCTGCTCGATCTACTCACTAATCAATATGTTGTGGATGTTATGGCAAAAAATTGATTTTTAGACTTTTTACGAAACTATCAACCTTTGAATAAGTCACAACACCACTATATCCCTTTTTAACAGATGAACAAGGCCAGTATGAATGGTATCCGTCAATATTTTTCATCTCATCGGTAAGCTGATCTTCTTGCAACTTTGTTTCTTGCAGCAGAAAATTATCCGCGTCCAGTTTTCTAAAACTTTTAAAAAAATCCTTTTTTATCGCAGCTCTCAAGCCATTTACATTCCATGAAATCAATTTTGTCTCTTTATTTTCATCTCATTTCTTATCTCATTTCTGATCAGGGCGTCTTTTATCTGCATAGATTCCACCTTCCCATCCTCAATCTCCCCGTCTCCCCATCATCCCGTTTCCCAATTACTGAACGGCAAATATAACTGTTTGTATCTTTTAGATTCACTGGACTTATTGATAAAATTTGAGATGGAAATTCCAAGTAAACGAACCTTTTTTATCCCCGCGTCGGTTTTATCGAGAAGTAGTTTTACATGTTTCATAATGATGTCCGCGCTGGTGACAGGTTCTGCGACAGTTACACTCCTGGTGATAGATTGAAAATCAAAATATTTTATTTTTAAAGTTATAGTCATTCCATTGCGGCCGTCTATTTTTAACAGGTTTTCTATTTTAACGGCAATCTGTTCGAGAATTTCGATCATCCTGGTTTTTTCACTGATATCTTCCTGAAGGGTTGTCTCTTTTCCAATAGATTTTTGGATTCTCTCCGGCTGAACCGGTCTGTCGTCATTCCCGTGCGAGATGTTGTAAAAATAGTTTCCGGTTTTTCCAAAAAGGCTGATCAATTTTTCTTTGTCAATCTTTTTAAGGTCAGCTCCTCTACTTATTCCCAAATTTTGCATCCGTTTCTCTGTAACTTTGCCGACTCCAAAGAATTTTCTTATTGGTAATCGATTTATAAAATCACCCGCCTGTTCCGGTGTTACAACCGTTATTCCATTTGGCTTATTATAATCCGATGCAACCTTGGCCAGAAACTTGTTAAACGAAACACCGGCTGATGCAGTCAGACGTCCGGTTCTTTCATAAATTTTTTTTAATATTTCCCTTGCTATAATGGTTGCTGAAGTTATCTTCATTCTGTTTTCTGTTACGTCAAGGAAAGCCTCATCCAGCGACAATGGTTCAACCAGATTTGTATATTCACGGAAAATTTTTCTGATGAGAGCTGAAACGGATATATACACATTGAATCTTGGTCTTAGAAAGGCGGCATGGGGACAAAGTTTGTATGCTTTTGAAGATGACATGGCGCTGTGTATACCGAATTTTCTGGCTTCATACGAACAAGACGCAACAACGCCTCTGCTGTTGGGATCTCCCCCTACAATGACGGGTTCGCCTTTTAGCTCAGGTCGATCCCTCTGTTCAACAGAAGCATAAAAGGCATCCATATCTATATGGATTATTTTTCGGATCCGATTCATTTCAATCCATGTCTGATG
>CAZRLQ010000385.1:0-2212 GCA_964600725.1 uncultured Desulfobacterales bacterium | reverse complement strand
CGTATTTTCTATGTTGACCATGATGATACATTAACCGATGTGAGCTGGGATACCGTGCATACCACCGGCAGAAAATGGTTTGAAAAGAACGCTTATGATGATTATTCCACAGGAGGCGAGCTGCATACATCCTTTGATTTTGGAAGGTATAGCTTCATAAGAGCTGGATTCAGCTATATCAGGGATAACCATAAACAAAGAGAATTTCTTGATGATGATTGCAAGCCTGTTCAAAGAGGATGGGCCGACCCTGGCTGGCAGGAGCAGGAAAAATATGAGGCCGATACATACACCTTTGCTCTTGAAGATGAAATCATGACTACAGACCGTCTATCGTTTGTTCTGGGAGTCAGTTATGATTATTTCGACCCCAAGGAAGCTTATAATCAGCCGCTTCCTGATAGTATCGATACCGTAAATCCGCAAGCAGGTGTTGTCTTCCACTTTACAGATGATACCAGTCTGCATGCCTCTGTTGGGAAAAAAACAAGATTCCCGCAACTAAAAGAATTGTACAGCGAAAATGCAGGAGGGAACCCGAATCTTGATCCGCAAAAGACTATCTCCTACGAAATAGGAGGAAGCCATATTTTTAATGAATCGATCAGATGTTCTATGGCATACTTTTATAATGATATTGACGATATGATCGAAAGCGTAGAACGTGATAATGAAAGAGTTTATGTAAATATTGGAGAGACCAGGATAGAGGGAATTGAAGTTGCTGTTAACATGCGTATTACAAACAGTTTGCAGGCCGGAATCAATTATACCTATCTTTCAACCATAGACAAAGAGAGCAACCGTGAAATGGAAGAAAGGCCGAGACACCGGCTAAACACAGATATTCGCTACAGATTCCCTTTCGGCCTTACCGCATATTTACAAACTTCATACACACAAAGGCAATTTGAATATGACAGAGATGGCGAGAAAAGAAAATATCCGGATTTTTTTCTTGTGAACCTGGGGATTGACCAGAATCTTGGCAGCTTTATGGGAATTAATTCGAAGTTATTTGCCAGGGTTAAAAATATAACTGACAAAGACTATGACGAAGGGCATCCAATGCCTGGAATGAATTTTTTAGCAGGTTTAACTATGAGGTATTAATATGAAAAAAATAGTATTATATTTTTTCTGGGGATTAACCGCACTCTTATTGTCCGAAAATATTTATGCAGGTCCTGTCCGGACTGTAAGCATTACAGGAGCCGTCAGACAGCCTTTAGATCTGACTATTGAGTATCTGAAAACCTGCCGGTCAATACGTGTCCAGCTCAACGAAATCACCAAAAAAGGTGAATTCAAAGGCGTTTTTCATTATCAGGGAGTACCATTGAAAAATCTTCTTGAACTCTCTCTAATTGATAAAGGAAAAACCGATTTCTCAAAATCTATTGATCTGGCAATATTGATAAAAAACAGGGCGGGGAAACAAGTAGTCTTATCCTGGGGAGAAGTTTTCTACAAAAATCCGGGCCAGGTCATCCTTGCCTTCTTTTCAGAACCCGTAATACCGCACAAAGCCTGTAAGAACTGTCATGACCCCGATGTTTACCAGCCATGGTTAAGCCAGTTCGAAAGGAATGTGGGATTTCCTAAGCTAGTTGTTTCCAGTGATAGTTATTCAGACCGCTCTATGGAAGAAATTACGGAAATCCGGGTTGTGGATATGAAACCTGAAATAAGAGTCAAAAAATCAGAGAAGCTCTATTCGCCTGAGTTTACAATAAAAGATATTCCAGGAAGAGTAAAACCGGTTGTAATAAAAAAAATATCTGATTATCCTCTAAGTGAGATAACCGTAAAGGTGGTCGGTGAAGGAAAAGGATATCACGGAATAAAAAGATTTCAAGGTGTTCCTCTTATTAAGCTTTTTGAAAATGCAAAGATTAAGGCGGATATAGATACAGTCATTTTGATATCCGCCCCTGACGGATATCGCAGCCTTTTATCATCCGGAGAAATATTTCTTTCTCCATATGGCGGACGTATTATAATCGCCGACAAGGCAAACGGACAATCCCTTAAGAGAGGGGGAAAGTTCTGTTTAATACTTCCGGACGATCTTATGGCCGACAGGTGGGTTAAGGCAGTAAAAAAAATAGAAATTATCTCTTTTAAAAAGCAGTGAGTTACGTTTCTCTAATTTTTTTTACGCTCATCGAATTAAGATATATGCTTGAGTTTTCGAAAAAACTATGATGCT
>CAZRLQ010000384.1:0-2224 GCA_964600725.1 uncultured Desulfobacterales bacterium | reverse complement strand
GCAAAATTTATACCATTATCTATTGATAAGCATCATAGTTTTTTCGAAAACTCAAATAATTAGACCGAAGAAATCTTCTTATTCTTATATAGAAAGGTCTTTTTCAAAAACGTAAAATTACAAAGTCTATCTGTTTCTACCAACACTTTGCTTGTCTCTGCAACACTTTGAAAATCAAGCAGGTTTTTTGATGCTCTTTTATATATCTGAATATTATGATTTAATAAATTCAAATAGTTAGAGCACAAAGAGCAAAATGTGGGTTTTTATAAAGAAAGAGCCGATTTCTCCTCTATTTTATCTATTTTTACTGCAGTATACATTTGACGATGACCCTGTTTTCTTCGGTATCTTTTTCTCCTTTTATATTTGAAAACAATAATTTTTTTTGATTTCCCCTGTTCGACAATATGTCCATGAACTGCCACATCATCTAAAACCGGCTGTCCAATTTTAACATTTTCACCATTTGAAAACATAAGAACATCAAATGAAACAGATGTTCCTGATTCTCCCTGAACCTTCTCTATTCTCAAGACATCACCTTCGTGAACTTTATATTGTTTTCCGCCCGTATTCACAACAGCGTACATTACGATACTCCTTCTTTAATTCTTATATAAAAGCCTTGCCATATGTGTTCTTGCTATATCTGTAAGCTTAAACCTTAAATTTAAAATGATTTCCGGCATCCTTCAAATATGAAGAATGTCAATTTATAAATCAAATTAACTATAAATGTCAAATTTATATCTTACGTTTCGCTGGTTTTTTTATACTCATCAAAGTAAAATATGTGACGTTCAATTTACAAGTACCTAAGCGAGTTGTGGTACGCCTTTGGTCTGTCTGTGCATTGCACGCATACAGACTTATTAATCGATAACCCAAAGCTGTCCAAGGAATTTTTTTTATCCTCTTATGTATTGGCAGAGGTTCCGTCTCCCCATCTCCCCACAACTCCCTGTCTAAAGCTTATTCCTGAATTTTGCCGAAACTTTTCTTGTCAGCTCAAGAACTTTTGTTGCGTGATCAAGGCTTAACGAACCTGTTCCGCAACTGGGGGTTATTAGAAGCTGGGAAAATATTTTTGATTTTTTTATTCCAAGATCCTCGATTTTTTTTACTTTATCTTCCAAATTTGCTGTCAGGGAATCAGTTGTTTCCTTTTCAATATCTTCTTTTTTTAAAGTAGGAATAATTCCCATTGCAAGTATACGGTCAGAAGCCATAAAATTTCTGATCTGATCTTCGTAAAGGATAAATCTGTCAAAAAATGAATATGCATCAAAACTTACAATATCTGTTGGAGAATCCAGAACCAGTGACCAGTCGGCATTGGCGCAGACATGTATGCCTGCAAGTCCTCCTTCCTGATGGACGGCATCGATCACTTCTTCAAAGCTCTTTTCGACTTCCTCGCGTGATATGCTTATAAAAGCGGATGATCCAAATGCTGTAAGTGCGGGCTCATCGAAAAAGACAATAACAGGACAGCCGAATCGGGAAAGCTGCTTTACCTGCCATCTTGCTTTTAAGGCTAAAAGTTTTATGCCCGCGTCCCTTATCCGTTCATCATAAAATATTGCTTTATTATCCTGATCGGTCAGACCTGTACAAAAAGTTATTGGGCCTGTTATTTGGCCTTTGACAGCAACAGGCGCATCAGAAAAGGTTTTTAATCGCCCCATGAACTCAAAAAAACCCCTGGCTGTATCTTTTCTTAAAACAAATCTGGAATCATTTAAATCGATTTTCTTCTCAATTACAGCTATATAATCTTCATAAAATTCAATATATTCTTTATCAAACTTTCCACCTTCAGTATCAATAAATGCTTTTTCCTGCTCAATTACAGCTCCCGGAAATCCAGGCATAAACTGCATGAGCATTCCTTCTTCTCTATAAACCGGGAGTTGAACCCATAAAGGAATTTCGGGTGTATTTTCCAATACAAGGTCTAAGGCATATTTGTGATCAGACACCGGAAGACTTCCTATAAGGACCGGAAAACAATTTGCCTGAAAATTTTTAATCATAATTCTCTCTCTTTTTTTGAATTTTTTGGTTTTGAATTCTATTGTCGAACTCTTACATTTTTTAATCATGCAATTTTAATATTAAAAATTCTTGAGTTTTTGAAAAATAGTTTTAGTGTTTGGCATTATAATTGCCTAACCCAATCTTCAGTATCGAATTTTGAGTAATGAGATTAGGAATGGAG
>CAZRLQ010000383.1:0-2241 GCA_964600725.1 uncultured Desulfobacterales bacterium | reverse complement strand
CTTTTTCATCCGTTTAAAACAGGCTGTTTGCGCCGGTTTTAAGTATTGCCCGCTGCTTAAAAACAAAAAAGCCAGAAAGATTAAGAGAGCATTTTTGCCCTTTAAAACCTTCCTGGCTTTGTTGGATTATATTTTATTATTGTTTTTTATATTTTATATGCGCGGCTTCTTGCCGCATCTGAACTGCTTATAACCGACTATCAGATAAGCTGTCAACCAAAATTCAAACAGACCAACAATTCTAATTATAAAAAACAAATTAAAGCTCAATAGGTTAGAGATTTTATTTGCAACTTCTCAATAAATTCGGGCAGCGATGGGAAAATCCCCTTCGGCCCCCTTTTTTCAAAGGGGGAAGCAGAAAGGTATCCGAACTTATTGAGAAGTTATGACCAGATCGGCTGTCTTGCCTCTCTTCTCAGACCCAGAACGTTTTTCTGAAGAAGTACCCTCCTCCTTGCCCTTAGGATTTTTTTCCAACTGACTTGGAGTGATCTTAGGTTTGGGTTTCTGGTCTTTGAGGCGGGCAATTTCATCCTTGAGTTCCTGGATGACTGCCTCCAGTTGCTGGATGATTACAGATTGTTTCTCGATAACGTCCAGCAATTGCGAAACGATTGGGGTCTTTTCTGCAATTTTGGGTATCTGAATACTGGTCTTCTACTGTATTGAGCGTTTGCTGCGGCATGAATATATTCAGAGCAGTGATAAAAATCCAGAATCTGCTCGGCTTCTGGAAATATTTCAAGCGGTTTCTTCCATTTGAAAAAGGGGGATTTTCCTGTCGATAACATTTACCTGGCCGCAACCTGTGGGCAATAATTGAACTTGTCCCGAACTTATTGAGAACTTACAAAGATACTTCTAAAAAACTCACACCTGTTTCGGCAACGGCTCCTCTTCGCCGTTTAAACAGATAGATAAAAATCCTACTCCAAGCATCATTATAAAGCCTCCAAAAGAAAAAGCCCTGCTAAGTTGAAAAATATCCATCATCAAGCCTCCCATGAGAGACCCTGCCAGCATTCCCAAACTGTGCGCCAGGACCATGAGACCCATAACAGACCCCATAGCCATGATTTGATTTCCTTTTAATACAGCCAGCGCCATCAGCGCCGGTGTAGAAATCCCGCCGCCAAGTCCGAACAGCAGGTTAGAGATAAAAAGACTCCAGAAACCATCTGCCCATTCAAATGAATAGATTCCAGCGGCCGCTATCAGCCCGCCTACAACAATTATCAATTTTTTGTTGAACCTGTCTGCAAGCAAGCCCATCGGAGGCTGTACCAATCCACTGATAAAAACCCCCAACATAACAAGAATACCAATGGATGAACCGGAAAGCGAGAACTCAGAGTCCGCGAATACCGGAAGAAATCCCCATATAATTCCAATGCTTGCAGCATAGGCAAACCGGTAAATAAAAAGGCCGGCAATATCCTTGTTGCTTAAACCGAGTTTCCATGTTACAGGTTTGTTTTTACGGGAAGAAATATGCTCAAATCTTACAGGGGGCAGCCGAAAAAGAGTTAAAAAAAAACCTGTTAGAGAGAGAAAACCCATACTCGCAAATGCCAAATGAAGACCAAAACGTTCGCTTATCACTCCACCCAGCAAGGGGCCGATGCTCAGTCCCATGAAAATGGACATGTTAAACAGTCCCATCACAGCCCCTTCAGAGCCGCCTGGTGATATATCGCCTACATAGGCCTGGATAACCGGCATCAACATTGCCGACGCAATACCTTGAACAAATCTAATACTGATAAGAGATACCATATCATTTGACATGATAAATGCAAAAGAGACAAGAGTGTAGGTGAAAAGACCCGCTAAAATATAAGGCTTGCGCCCCCTTATATCCGACATTCTGCCAAAATAAGGCAAAAAAAAAGTCCGTGAAAGTGAAAACGCACCAAACAAAAGCCCTATGTACAGCCCGCTGGCGCCGAGACTACTGGCATATAACGGCAGCAGAGGAACCACGATTCCGATGCCTGTAACAGCAACAAATATTGAAAAAAAGAGAGTTCCAAAAATTTTTTTATCAAGTTTTTTCATTGTTTTCAGACTATATATATCCAAACCTCATACAGACTGCACCTGACACCGCTCGGTCCCGGCTGCTAAAGTTTTGAAAAGGAGGAACCTCTTTTTGATACCGAAGAGCAGCAGGCTCTTGTGACCAGGGCGATTGCATCAAAACTTAGCATGATTTTTGATTCTATATAAATCAATAGG
>CAZRLQ010000382.1:0-2249 GCA_964600725.1 uncultured Desulfobacterales bacterium | reverse complement strand
TATTATAAGGCAGCGATTGTCACTCAATGGCTTGAAGAGCATCCCGGACCTCAAATCGATTTTTTGCCGCCCTGCGCACTGAACCTAAACCTGATCAAACGGTTCCGGCGTTTTGTTAAAGACAGGCCTGTGAGAAACACTTACTATGAAAAATACAGGACGTTCCGCGCAAAGACTTTCCAGCTTTTGAATCATGTTGATCAACATCTCGATGAACTGAAAACTTTGGTGGGTGAAAAATTCCAGATCGTCAAAATTTACGCATAATCTATGCCAAGCAAAACCTAAGCCGGAGCACTATAATGATATTTCGCCATGGCGTTTCCTTTCTGATTGGTTGCCGAATCGATAAGATCGTTAATAACAGGGAAAAGAATCTCAGCCGGCACAATCGATCATTAAAAAAGGCATCCCCTGTTTTCACAGAAAATGCCTTTAATTGCCTTAAAAAGCAGGTTAGACAACGGTCACATTGGCTGCAGCCGGACCTTTTGGTCCTTGCTCGATGTCAAAGGTCACGCGCTCACCTTCGCTGAGGGATTTAAAACCGGTCGCATTGATTGCATTATGATGCACAAATACATCCGGTCCGTCTTCCTGTTCGATGAATCCAAAACCTTTGCGGTCATTAAACCATTTAACAATTCCATTTGCCATGATATCATCCTCCTTTCGAAAAATTTCAACGTTACAAACTGAAGGATGATAGCCGTTTAACAAACGGATAATTCCAACAGAAAGAAACCCTCCCGCCAATTTGCGGCGGGACTTAATTGATTATTTATATAATAAACGCCTTTATAAGTGCTGTCAACTCTTTTGTGTAAATTTCTCATAGGATAATTGGCATCCTTCAAACTTGGTTTACACTTTTGATGTTGCTTTTCGCCCGGTTCCCACGCTCTTTGCGCGGGAACCGGTATGGTATGCATTTCCGCGCAAAGAGCGTGGGAACGAGAAAGCTAAAACCGTTAAAAGTTTAAACTACTTTTGAGTATTTATGAGTCTGTTGATTTATGAAGGATGCCTTGTGTTTTTTAGTATAAACTCCTAAAACAGAAAATATAAAGGGAGGAATAAAATGGTTAAGTTTGTTCATTTAAGTGACCTGCACATTCATGGAAGCGAGAAAGAAGATAACATTAATTTTCAGAATATAGTTAATTTTATAATAAATAGATACTCAAATGATAGAGGGAATGAAAGACCTATTATTCTTTTAACAGGTGATATAACTGACGATGGCTATGAGGATCAGTATAAAAATGCAGTCAACCTTCTAAAGCCTTTAGTTGACAATGATTTTAAAGTTTTAGCTGTACCTGGAAATCATGATTATGGACCTGCGGGCAATATATATACTGAAAAATCCCAACAGCTTTTCCAGGACTATATTCTGGGAAAATTGTTAGACATCCCCAAAGCCAAAAAAGAGAGCATAAAAATGGAAGACCTATATCCAATGGTCACCGTTGAAGAAAATGTTTTATTTATAGGCCTTGATTCAGTTGTAGGCAACGAGAATGAGTTCCTGCATTTTGCAAGTGGTGAAGTCGGAAAACCTCAACGCAAAGAATTGGCAAACATTTTAAAAACAAATGCCCATTCTGGAAGAAAAGTTGTCGTCTATTTTCATCATCACCCTTTTTATAGAAATCTTTTTAAAAAAATTGTGCTGGAAATGGATGATGCAAAAGAGGTTTTAAGGATATTAG
Organism: uncultured Desulfobacterales bacterium; assembly: GCA_964600725.1. Taxonomy (GTDB): domain Bacteria; phylum Desulfobacterota; class Desulfobacteria; order Desulfobacterales; family CAZRLQ01; genus CAZRLQ01. The sequence continues at coordinate 534 of CAZRLQ010000382.1, read as the reverse complement.
CTGATTTGGCTGATTTTGTCTGTTTTGGTCACAAGCATGAGTCAGATATCTGGTCAGCTTCACATAATATTGACTGGATTTTGGCTTCTGGAAAAACCACTGAAAAAAATGACCAATATAAGTTTCAATATAGAGAGGTCAGGATTGACGGTGAAACTAATGAAGTAGCGATGATTACTTTTAAGTAAAATTGAGATATAAGTATTTTGCCGTTTCACTTCCGTCCATGGAGCGCCTTACCCGGATCCCGACAGCCCTGACGGAGACAGCGTCTCAAAATATCTTCTGACAAGCGGCACCGACCCTGAAAGCATGTGGGCTACGGCAGTGGACATGGAGAGCATACGCAAATTTTTTAACGTGCTTTCATCCAGTAATGTCCGGTTAGATTCTTGCATAACCTGTTAAAAATGGTGAAAAAAATGACCAAACCTAAATTTTTTACTTGACAAGCAAAGAAAATTTTTTGTGGCAGTTTGTAATAATATTAATTATTACAAGGAGTTGCAAAATGCCGTACAGTTTCAAGCCGTC
>CAZRLQ010000381.1:0-2276 GCA_964600725.1 uncultured Desulfobacterales bacterium | reverse complement strand
TTGATATTAAAAGCATAATTTTCTTTTTGAAAATAGTTTATGCAGGTTTTAGGTGAAAACTTTTACAGGGGCCTGTCTATTTGAAAGACCTCCCATTTTCCTCTCGTTCAAATCTGCCCGCCGCGGCCGAGGCACAGGCAAAAAAAGGGAAGGTTTCAGATATGCCCTAAGATTAGGAACGGAGACGAAACAACTTCCCCAACCATAAGATACCCAAAAAATACAAAAAAATTTTGATGCTCGTAGGGGCAGCCCCTGTAGTTGCCCAGCATTGTGTGATTAATTTGTAATCAATCGGGCAGGCACAGGAGTCTGCCCCTGCTATTTTGCACTAATATGCATAACGGCTTCAGGTGATGCTTGGGCAGTAAGTCAACATAACAGATTTGATTCTAATTTTAGCCATCAGCAGGTGTAATAAAAAAGACCGGAAAAAAATTAATCCGCAGATTAGCGCAGATTAACGGCCGGTCTTTTTTATCTGCGCTAATCTGCGAATAGATTTTTTTTGATAATGGCCGAAAATATGACCAACCCCAAAATAACTTATACATCTTACTTGCCTTTTCTTCCGTCTTCTGCGTTACTCGTCAGTTACATAATCCATTATGCACCTTTCTCGTGCCTTGAATGCGAAATAAAATTCTGCTCAATCTGTACTTGTGAAAGTTATTTCGTCCCTGTTCTTTAAAATTTGCCCTCTTCTAACTTTTGACAAAACAATTCAACCTGTTTCTGAGTGGAACCATTTTCTTTTAACTTTCGTTCAACTGAACTTATGGCATGAAGTGCTGTTGCATGATATCTGTTAAAACTTCTCCCAATAGCCTGGAGAGATTGGTCTGTGTATCTGCGAGCAAGATAGATTGCAATTTGCCTGGGTTTGACAATATTATGCTTGCGAGAACGCGAAACAATGTCGACTATAGAAATATTATAATATTTGCAGACAAGTTTTTTGATAACATCAATTGTAATACTTTTTTGTTGTTGAATGATATTTTTCACAACACTTTCAGCAAGATTGCGGTCAATTTTTAAGCCTAAGAGGGAAGACTTTACCATAACTCCAGTCAAACCGCTTTCAAGCTGCCTTACATTTTCCGTAAGTTCACCGGCTAAATACATATTTACATCTTCAGGCAGGGAGTAACCGTTTGCCTTCGATTTTTTATCCAAAATTTTTATCCTTGTTTTAAAGTTCGGCGGCTCTATACTGGAAATAATGCCTGAAGAAAGACGGGACCTTAACTTGTCATTTAACTTCGGAATCTTTGTTGGCAGATAGCAGCTTGAAAAGATTAATTTCTTACCTGAATCAAACAATGTATCAAGTGTCAGAGATAATTCTACCTGTGTGCGCTCTTTTCCGCTCAAAAAATGTACATCTTCGAGCAACAGAACATCACACTTTTTTCTGTACTTTTCCTTAAATTGATCGATGGAACCGTTTTTGAGGGAACTTACCATTTCATTGGTAAAATCTTCAGCGGTTATATAATAAACCCGATCCGCAGGAGAATTAGATAAAACATGATGGCCGACGGCCTGGGCAAGGTGGCTTTTCCCCATTCCGGTATTTGACAGCAAAAAGAGAGAATTTTGCCGGAAAGACTTTTGTGAGGCAAGCGAAAGAGCGGCAGAATAGGCAAAATCATTACTATCGCCCACTACAAACTGATCAAAAGTAAAATCTTTTCTCAAAAACCGTCCGCTATTTTTCGGATAAATATTTGTATTTGGAAGAGTCATCTGAAAATCATCATCTAAGTTTTCCCGACATTCTCCATCTCCCCCCGATTTTTCAGTGGATTCTTCGATTACGAGTTTATAAGTTTTATCCGAAATCTTATTTATTTCCGACTCAATCAGACTTCCATACTGATCGATAACCCGTTTTTTTGAATAACTATTAGGACAGGAAAGAACAAAATAATTTTTTTCCGATCTTAAAAACTTTACAGGCTCCAGCCACATTCTGAAACAGTGATCAGGAACACAATTTTTAATCTCTTTTTTTACAGATTCCCACATTGATTCCATACCTTTCATGGCATTCTTCGCTCACTGGATTAAAATCTCCTCTCCACAATTTTCAATCAGAAAAAATCGTTTATTTCATAACTCTTGGGTATAGTACTGCAGTTTAGGTTTTACTTAGCATAGATTTTGCTTAAATTTTGACAATCTGAAATTTCTCAACCATCAAAGTTTGATGGTCTCGTAAAAAGTCGAAAAATCAATTTTTTGCCACAACATATTGATTAGTGAACAGA
>CAZRLQ010000380.1:0-2287 GCA_964600725.1 uncultured Desulfobacterales bacterium | reverse complement strand
AACGACCTGCATCACCAGCGGCCCACCCCAACTTGCCGCGTCAGCGCCGCCGCGCTTCTTGCCGTCTGGTGCATGCAATGGTTCGATTTTTTTTATGAATTAATCCCCAACTATTTTGACGACCTGCCACATGGCGGAAGGCTTAAGGTCAAGGATTTGCGAAACTTCAACGCAGTTTGCGTACCCGCAATTTTCACAAACAGTTGGATTGTCAATGTCACGACAACATGTAAATATTCTGTCCTTCGTGCCTAGTTCGATTTGTGGAATAGGGCGTTTCCAGTCATTATTCCTCAATGCTTTGTATGCAGCTTTCGAAAGAACAACTGGATAGCCTTTCTTTTTTAATGCCCAGATGTCGTCTAAGAGTTGTTTCCTTTCTTCTTGAGAAACTCCATGCTCCTTCACAATTTCGGGCCAGTGAGTTAATAAGTTGAATGAAATTCCCCGAAATAGTTTTGTTTCCGTTACTTCTTTAACAAATTGATCCAAGTAGAGAAAATTTGATTTGCTAAAAGTTATGGAAGCAAAGACTGCCTTAGTAACCGCACCTTCAACATTCTGAAGAATTTGATCGTAAGTGTTTTTTCGGATCTGATTGTGAATGTTCTTCGGGCCATCGACGGTTACTATGTAATTGCAGTGTTTAATGGTAAGGGGCATAGTTCCATTTGTGAAAATGAAAACATCTAAAAAACCGATTTTACGGGCATATTGTATTAATTCATCCAGAGTATGGCCACTATCTTCCCATATCATGGGTTCTCCACCTGTAAAATAGAGTGATCGATGGCCTCTTTGGTAAACATTTTCTATTGTGTTTTTTGCATGTTCATAAGAAAAATGATATTTTCCAGAATTTTTACTCTCACAGTAAAAACAATTCAAATTACACTTATCTGTTATGACTAAACCAAAGAGATAAGGTAACTCTTTTCTTAATACAAACGTTTTAAATCCATATGAGACCCAGCTCAGGAACTTCGAAGCCATTAGAGATAAACCTCCTTTGGCCATGAGGCCTTTCTGCATGAACCCCAGAGTCTGTTAATATAATTGAGGCTATATTCGTTTTGCAGTCTATGTATCCAATATGCTCCCGAATCAGTGACTTGATAGCCACCATTCCTTTTTTCTAGCATCCCGGCCAGTTGGAATGGTTTTATAACGTTATTAAAACTTGATTCGATAGAGTACTCTTCACCAAACAGGTCCTGAAAGTCATCTTGCTGTATTTTCAATTCGTACACTCGCCAATAGAGCCAATAAGCCATTTCAAGACGCAAGTCCACCGGCATAGATAGAGCAATTGGTCTCTTATTCGGTAGGGTTTCCGCGTAAGAAGCGACATCAAAGGTGTTTACATAAAAATCTTTGCCGGTCATGGAGGCAGCACTGGGCCCAAAACCTACATAATGATGCCTGGTAATTGAGCTAAATTTCTTTTTAGAAGGTTTTAACCAGCTCCAAACAGCACACCGTTTGTAACCAGCAGAGGTAGAAAGGGAATCCGTGAGGTTTAACATCGAACGGATAAGACGACTTTCCGGCCTTTTAACTTGGCGGATCTTTTGAGACTGGCCTAGGTCAGAATAGGGAAATGAAAAGAGTGGATAGGTGCTTATTTGATCAACTCCTTCATTCATAACCTCAATTAAGTCATTTTCCCAGTCGTTGAGTTTTTGGCCGGGTAAAGCAAACATTAAATCTGCGTTTACAGAATCAAACCCGGTGGCAACAGCTCTGCGAAGTGAATTTAAAGCCGTTTCACCGTCGTGATTTCTTCCAATGTTTTTTAATATCCGGTCAGAAGTGGATTCTATGCCAATCGAAAGCATTGTTATACCAGCTTCTTTTAATCCCTCAAGACACTCACTATCCATGTTGGCAGGATGAAGTTCGATACAAATATCGCAAGACAACGAAAAATTCTGCTTCAGGTGGTCAATAATTCGAAGCAGCCCAGGCAAATTTACTGTTGGTGTACCGCCACCGATATAAAGAGAGACGAACTCACAATTTTTGAGGTGAGGTGTATAAAGGTCTATTTCTGCATGAACAGCTTTTTCATATTTTTCGAATAATTTATCATCATACTCAATTCTATTGTACGGGCAGAAAGGGCATAGATTTTTGCAAAATGGTACATGGAGGTAAAGGCCAACGCGCTTGAGATTGCTAGGCAAAGAAGGTTCATCGGGAAGCATTCGAAATCTTTCCCAATGCCCCGTTACCATCTTTTGAATTAAAGGCTTCCAGAGTATTTTGGCTGGTAACATATTTTCTC
>CAZRLQ010000379.1:0-2294 GCA_964600725.1 uncultured Desulfobacterales bacterium | reverse complement strand
GCATACTCAGAAGCTGGTATTCCCTTAAGGGGTGTCAGTGACAATGCCCTTACAGGGCGTAATCAAGCCACCAGCTTGACCGGTGGTCATGACTAGAACCTAACAACTAATATCGTTTTAGTCAAGTCTAAAAAGGTAGTTCTTTGGCAGCAGGAAACATGTATTGAATATGTAAAAAATTAATTATCCCCACAACCTTATCTTTAATAAAGTTGCGGGGATGATTATACTGCAAAGTCTTATTAGGTTTCCTCAATCGTAATTGCGCCTGCTTCACATACTTCTACACAACTTTCGCAACCCAGACATTCTTCAGCATTCACCGGCACAGATTTTTCATCCTGTATTTCAAACACTTCAACAGGACAAACATCAACACACTCTTCACAGCCAACACATTTTTCTTCATCAACAACAGGATTAAAAGCCATTTTTACAAATCTCCTTTCATGAATGTTCCCCTCCTGAAGCCTAATTTCCAAGAGAGGCTTCTGTCAGGCCAAAGCCTGTCCGCCGACAGGCAGGCCTGAATCGTATCCATCCCGATACGCAAATAAAATTATAATACAAAAACTGGGCATCCTTCATAAATGTTCAAAAGTAGTTTACACTTTTCACGGTTCTTGCTTTCTAGTTCCCGCGCAAAGAGCGTGGGAATCAGGCAAAAAGCGGCATCCCTGCCTGCTGCAGGCAGGTAAAAGTGTAAACCAAGTTTGAAGGATGCCGGAAACTGATATGAATGTTAACAGGCCAATTCATCCCCTGCCGTCACTCCTGCCTGCTGCCTGCCTGCAGAGCAGACAGGTCGTTCAGGGAGGGAACTTCTCGGCGGAAAAATTGAAAAAATAATAGCTGACGAGCCAGTTTCAAAATGTTCAATTTTGTTCAAAATCAAGGAAGGCGAAAATTTTAAGCGCTTTGAATACACCCGCGTATTCCGGGGATTACAATTTGAGCCTGACGCAGATATTTGACAAAAAGGGACGTTTTGAAATTGGCTCGAACAACCATCTTTTTTTCAGTTTCGAATATCCTTAATTTTTAACTCCCCCTATACCAATTGATGAGATAAGTCAAGCTTTCTTATTTTTTTATAAGAACCTTAAATACCGCATTTCGCCTGTTCTCATAAAATTCAGCGATTACCTATTACCTTGATTGTCTTAAATAGTTTGGCTAAATAGAGTAACTTCTCAAAAAGCTGCGGGCAACGATGGGAAAATCCCCCTCAATCCCCCAAAAGGAAGCACATAGGTGCCCGTTCCTTAGTTCAGGCCTGCATAAGCCCAACCAGGGTATTTTGAAATCTTGTTCCTTCAGTTTCTCTTTTTCCCAAAATGGAGCGATCTCCGACGCTGTCCGCAAAGAATTTCCGAGGCGATATACCTGGTATAAGGTATAATATTAAAGAAACTTTCATACCAAAATCATTTCCTGAAGGAAATTTAAAAGCATTGACAGCTGCATCTGAATTTGAATTATTTATAAGCATTTCAAGATGCTTTGTCAAATTTTCCCGCAATATTTCAATCTTATCAGCATTGATTTCAAGTTGCGGTACTGAATCTAATTCAAGAACCTTTTCCGCTTCTGAGAACTTATCAATCAAATGACCAAATACAGCTCGGCTGTTTGTAATAAAAAGTCCTGAAATTTCAAGGTCTTGTTGGAAAAGATAGTTCCAGGCCTCTAATCTTTCTATCGTCATATAGCTGCCAGGATCATCTGAAGCGGCCCGCTTGTCTCCGGCGCCTATTTTACTTGTCGTTTTCTCCGGCGGCTCTTCTCCTTTAAGATTTTTCATCATGTTTTCCTGAAAATCTTCGAACAATTCAATATCTTTATTTAATTCCAGATTCTGCATATCAAATTCCTGGGCAATACGCAGAAACATCCTGGCCATTAAAAGATTTTGCTTTTGTTTAGCCGGTCTTTCTTTCTCTATATTAAGACAGGTTTTTTTTATTTCAGCTTTGATTTGTACTGGAAAGGTTTTTTCAAAAAAAGGTATTTTATCTGTCTGGGTCTTGAAAAAGGAAAGAGAACTCCCCTGATGGAGATCAGCCCAGGTTTTAAAATCGTTTATAAGGGAATCGAGTTTATCTTCATTGTTTGAAAAAGGCATCCTGATTTCAAGCACTTCTTTTTTTGCCATCTTATCCATATCTTCAGATAAACTGCTTTTTGAAGGCATATATATAACGATCTGCCTGAAACAGGTCTCCAGAATTTCAGCATCTTTCCTGGAAATATAGCTAAATGGAAAAAATATTGGTTTCATATTACCTCGTCAT
>CAZRLQ010000378.1:0-2306 GCA_964600725.1 uncultured Desulfobacterales bacterium | reverse complement strand
GGTCAAACCCAATAGGAAAAGTGCGTAAGAACCTGCCATTCTTTAAAGAATTGGCACATAATAATTTTACACAATTAAATTGACACTACCCAGATGGTCTCTAATCTATTAATAAGTTTGACTAAAAAATGGAAATCCCTGTACTGATAAATTAACCCGTTAATAGCTAATGGCATAAGTTCAATTAGTTTACGCGTAATAAGTAGAATCTCCATACTAAGACACAAAAATCCATTATAAATTATGCTAAATCAGATTATCCTTCTGATCATCCTGCTTATTCTTTCCGGTTTCTTTTCTTCTGCTGAAACCGCATTATTTTCTATAAGCAAAGCAAAAGCCAGACATATCGCCAAAAAAAAATACAGATCCAATCTGCTTATCAAAAAGATGAAAGATGAACCGCATAAACTTCTTTCAACAATTCTCATCGGGAACAACATCGTCAATGTCGGAGCCTCGGCTTTGGCAACAGCCATTGCAATCAATATTTTTCCAAGCAATGCTGTGGGTATCGCTACTGGAATTATGACTCTGCTCCTTTTAATATTTGGTGAAATATTCCCAAAATCAATCGCTACAAAAAACAATATCTTAATTGCAAAAATAGTTATATTTCCAATCTACTGGATTTCAATACTGTTTTTCCCCCTGGTAAAATTTTTTGATCTGATTTTAAAACTTACAGGCAAAATGACAAAAAAACCGGCTCTAACAGAGGCGGAATTGATGACTTTTGTAGAGGTTGTTGAAGAGGAGGGGGAAATAAAAGAAGAAGAAAAGGAGATGATATACAACATATTTGATTTCGATGATACCAGTGCTTCTGAAACGATGACCCCAAGGGCGGATATGTTTGTTGTAAATATCGATAAAAAACTGCCGGTTGAAACAATCGTTAAATCAGGTTTCACAAGGATTCCTGTAATAAAAGGAGACATTGACCACATTGTCGGTATTATCAACATCAAGGATATTTTTTTGCATCATCTATCGGCAATAGCGCCGATAGATGTAGAAATGATCATGCGTAAAGCTTATTTTGTTCCCGAAAACATAAAATTAGACAGATTACTTCATCAATTCAAAAAGAGAAAAGAACATATGGCAATTGTTGTTGATGAGCATGGGGGAGTATCAGGTCTGATAACCCTTGAAGATGTTGTGGAAGATATCTTTGGAGAAATAAGTGATGAAACAGATAAGATTGAACAACATATTTATAAAGTAAAAAACAAGGAGTGGGTCGTTCTTGGAAAGACCAGTATTGATGAAATAAATGAAACAATACCTATGAATATTCCAGATTCAAAAGAATATGATACGTTTTCCGGATATGTCCTTGAAAAAATAAAAAAAATCCCCAAAGAAAATGAAAAAACAATTATCGGTGATTTTGTGGTTATCGTTAAGGAGATGGATGGCAATAGAATAAAAAAGTATATTGTCAGGCAAAACTGACCCGTTTTTTATTCACGCCTCGTCTCTAAGAATCTGTCCGAAAACAAAGATTTTCCGACAGGTCAAGAAAAGCGAAAATATAGCGCTGAAGCGGCGCACCGCATAACCGGACGGGTATATTGTGGATAGCTCTAAATCAACGCTTCATGTAAAATCCTCGTTTTTCTTGACCTAAGATGAAACCAAAAGGTTTCCAGTCTGTTTAAAAGGAGCTGGGCTTACATATAATTTCCCTGATTCGCATATCAAACAGTCCGGACTGATGAGCAGGTTTTAAAACCAAAGCTGTATCGGCTCCTCTTGCAGTTCCGCCGATTGAAATAATATCATTTCCCGTAAGTGTGCCAGCGTCTGCAGCCATTATTGACACTTCCACAGCAACTTTTGTGCCCTGGCCAAAGAGCTTCAAAGTATCGGCAATAAGAAGCACAGGATAACTTCCAGGATATTTCTTGGCTATTGATCTTTCAACACCGGAAAGAGCATGTGTTGCGGAGATCACGGATACTCCTTTTTCTGTCAGATCTTTTCTGACTTCATCAGACATCACCTTCTTGAAAGGTTCTTTAAATCCACAATGGTAAGTTACCACTGTAATCTTGAAATCTTTAAATACTTCAATGGCTTTATTGGCGGTAACACCTTTTGTCGAAGCAACGACCAGTTCATTTATACCAAGCTCTTTTCCACGCTCAAAGGCGAGTCTTAAAGTTTGATCTGTATTCTTTTCTCCAGGTTGATCAAAATACATGTAAAACCTCCTTTTTGTTATAAATTTTTATACCAGTGAGCCGGTTTCAAAATGTTCAATTTTGTTCGAGGTCAAAGAAGGCACAAATTTTAAT
>CAZRLQ010000377.1:0-2316 GCA_964600725.1 uncultured Desulfobacterales bacterium | reverse complement strand
ATTACAGAAATTAAAAAAATTTTTAACGGGTTAAAGAAAAAAATAAGCCGTGATCTTATCTTAAAGGAAGGACGTCGTATTGATAAAAGAAAATTTGACGAGATAAGACCAATTACCTGTGATGTTGGAATTCTGCCAAGACCTCACGGTTCCGGTATTTTTACAAGAGGGGAAACGCAAGTCCTTGGAGTTTTGACCCTTGGTTCCGAAACAGATGAACAACGCATAGAAACTTTAATGGGGGAAGAATTCAGACCTTTTATGCTCCATTACAATTTTCCACCTTTTTCAGTAGGCGAAGCAAAACGTTTAACAGGACCCAGCCGCAGAGACATAGGGCATGGTGGACTGTCAACAAAAGCCATTGAAAAGGTTTTGCCTTCTAAAAAAGAATTTGATTATACCATACGTCTTGTTTCAGAAGTTTTGGAGTCGAACGGTTCTTCATCAATGGGAACTGTTTGTGCCGGTGTTTTGGCACTTATGGATGGAGGTGTTCCGATAAAAGCTCCTGTTTCAGGAATTGCAATGGGTCTTGTTAAAGAGGAAGACAATATCGTTATCTTATCGGACATTTTGGGAGATGAAGACCAGACAGGGGATATGGATTTTAAGGTAGCGGGTACAAAGGACGGAATAACCGCTCTTCAAATGGACATTAAAATTCTTGAACTTTCTAAAGATATTATGGAAAAAGCTCTGGAACAGGCCCGCATCGGCAGAATTTTAATACTTGAAAAAATGTTGGATGCACTGAAGGAGCCGAGAAAAGAAATTTCTACCCATGCTCCCAAAATATTTACGATTCAAATAAATTCAAATAAAATTCGCGAAATTATAGGACCCGGCGGAAAAACAATCAGATCGATGCAAGCTGAAACAAATACAAATATCTCGGTAGATGACTCAGGCCTGGTCAAAATTGCCGCTGCCAATCAAGAGGATGGAAATGCAGCTATAAAAATGATTAATGAAATTACAATGGAACCCGAAGTTGGAGCTATTTATGAAGGAACCGTTGTTAATATTACAGATTTTGGCGCTTTTGTTCAAATATTCCCCGGAACAGACGGCCTTGTTCATATTTCACAACTCGCCGAACGGCATGTAAAAAAAGTTACAGATATTGTTAAGCTTGGAGAGAGCATCAAGGTTAAAGTTCTTGATATAACCAGCGATGGCAAGATTCGATTAAGCCGCAAAGCCGCATTGGGCCAAAAATGAACGGATTTTGCCAAAATGAAGAATATAATCTTGCTTTATGCGTATTGGCAAGCGGAAGCAGGGGGAATTCAATCTTTATTTCCAATGGGTTAACATCTTTATTAATTGATGCGGGTCTTTCCGGAATTGAAATCGAGCGTCGCCTTCTGTCAAAAGGGATCTCTCCAGAAGATATTGACGTCATTTTGGTATCACATGAACATAATGACCATATACAGGGAGTAGGCGTCCTTTCACGCCGTTTCGACATCCCTGTTTATATGAACAGAAAAACTAAAAAAGCTGCTGATTCAAAATTAGGCGCTGTTCATAATCTTATAGAGTTCGAATGCGGGATAACCTTTAAAATAAATGACTTAACCATCCATCCCTTCTGTACGTCCCATGATGCGGAAGATCCGGCAGGTTTTACTGTAAAACAAAACAATACAAGAATTGGAATTGCAACTGATCTGGGGATAGCTACTGCAGTGGTAAAAGAACGTTTGAAAAAATGCAGCGCATTGATACTTGAAGCCAATCACGATCCAGAGATGCTTAAGCAAGGTACCTACCCATGGCCGTTAAAACAACGCATAAAAAGCAGGACAGGCCACCTTTCCAATGAAGAATCGAAAAAACTTTTAATGGAAGTAAAACACCAAAATTTAAAACATGTAATTCTTGCACATCTTAGTGAAAAAAATAATACACCTCAAAAAGCATTAAGCGAAGTCAGCCAGGCAATGAACGATTGTTGCACCAATTTTACCATTGCGACCCAGGATGTATGCAGCGGTTTCCTATATCTCAAATAAATCGCTGAACAACTATTAGCGCTTAGCTTTTAGGAATTAGTTATCTATTGGAAAAATCAGCGGCAAGTTAACCACTGATACCGTGTGTAAATCACGACCCTTACTAAAAGTAAGATGGAGTGGTTCAAATTTTATGATGAAAATATGAGCGCTAAAAGAGCATCCCCCATTCAATGGTCTTTTTATTTTATTGCAAAGCATTGTGGATACTGCCTTACTATTGTTGATTTTGTTATACAATATTAACTTCCCCTGATAATCCCTTTGTCGATCGCAAAAAACTTGAAGAAATCAT
>CAZRLQ010000376.1:0-2317 GCA_964600725.1 uncultured Desulfobacterales bacterium | reverse complement strand
AGTAGCTATATGCTGCGGTCAAAATAAAATGTTGGGACTTTTTACGAGTGCATCAAACATTAAATTATGTAAATACCACCAAAGCGGTCAAGAAAATACGCAACACAATCCCTGAGCTGCTAAATTATTTTGAAGTTGCAAAATCAATTATTATGAATGCTAAAAGCATTACCCATTGACCTCGAAGCATTGCAGGACCAGTTTGTCAGGGGAAACCGGACAGAAGCGGAGCGGCATTAAATGCGCACAGGGGGAAAGGAGGAGTTTTGCTGACAGTTGACGGATCTGCGGGAGAGGGTGGCGGGCAGATTCTGCGCACATCTCTTGCTCTTTCTTTATGTTTGGACAAGTCTTTTCATATTGTTAATCTGCGCGCAAATCGCAAGAAGCCCGGTTTGAGGCGGCAACATCTCGCATGTGTCGAAGCTGCGGAGAAAATCGGCAGCGTTAGGACAGAAGGAGCGGCACCGGGAAGTCGTGAGTTAATTTTTGTTCCCAAAACAATAAGGCCCGGCAGGTATGAATTTGATATCGGTACGGCGGGAAGTACAACACTGGTGCTGCAATCCGTGCTGCCGGCATTGATAACGGCGAACCATCCATCGACATTTCCGCTTAAAGGCGGTACCCATAACTCTTTAGTCCCTTCTTTTGATTTTTTGCAAGAGGTCTTCTTGCCAATCATCAACCGGATGGGGCCGAAGGTTTTGGTTTCTCTTGACCGCCCAGGTTATTTTCCAAAAGGTAGTGGAAAAATGAGTGCAGTTGTCAAGCCCGCAAGAAAATTCCAACCGATTTTCTTTAATAATCGTGGAAAAATCAAGCCCATGCGTGCCGCAGCAACAGTAGCCGGTTTGCCCTGTCATATAGCCTAACGTGAGCTTAATGTAATCAAACGAAAACTCGTAATTAAAAAAAAACATTTACGTATTAAAGAACAGCCTGTCCAGAGAGGGCCTGGTAATATAGCCGCCGTTGAAATAAAAAGCGAGCATATTACAGAGATGTTTACAGGATAAAGATCAGCGAAGATGTATGGCAGATCAGTATCGCGGGAAAAAGAGAAGACTCCATAGACTAACGGTTTTAAGCAGATGTTGAAACCTGATATTAACGCTGAGACTGGGTGAAAAGGGTTACAAGCGGGTTCTAAATGTTAAGCTCAACACTTTTTTCTGTTTCTGGAGCGGGCTCTGATGTTACTTTGGTGGATCTTACTAAAAATACAAAGTCGCCGTGATAAAGCACAACTTTTATTCTTGGTTCGGTTTCATTGCCTAAATAATTAAATTTATTGATATCATCTTCGGTAAAGGATTTAAAATCAATACGGATTCGTCGCTTGTCTTTTGAAATTTCAGCCCAACCGCCTCCTTCCATGGAAGAAGGCATAAATCTGAGATTTTTCATCATATCTTTTGGGCAGTTCCGGATAATAATAATCCCCCCCATAATCTCATTTGTTTTCTGTTCAGCACAGGCATCTGTTAAAAAATTTCCGATAACAAAACTTAGCAAAATGATTTTTATCTCTATGATAATGATTTCTCTCATGCTGATTTCCTCATTTATGTGCGCATAACTCGGTATTTTCTATAAAGTTAAATTGTCTCCACCAGAAGAGCAGGGAGTTTATCCGAAAATAAGAGACTTTGTTCAAAGTCAGTGAAAATAAATTTTTGTACGAAGTGTTGCGTCATCTCATTGTATTCATCATCTTTACGTTGCGGCCTGCGTCGCATCTGCAACAGGCCTGGCCATTGCGCAGGCAAAACAGAGGGTTTTCAGGCAGGCTCTTACCATCTCCAGATTTCTTCAATGTTTATTATCTTTCCGCCTTTAAATGTTAATACCATAAAAGAACCATTCTTCCAGGGATAAACCCACTGTTCAACAATATATGGTACGATTTCAACAAATTCTTTATGTATTGGTTCACCACACCTTTTCATAACCTTGATTTTATGGTCGCCATTGCTGATGAGGATGGGTCCGCATCTCATTCTTTCATCATTCGCAAAGATTATCGCTGGAAAAAGCAGACAAACAAATAATATTGGAATAATTGTTTTTCTAATCATAAATATATTCCTCCTTCATATTATTGCCTAAATCCTGCATAATTAGCCTCAAAAAGATGTAGTTATTTTATGACCACAAAAATGTTACAAAGAATACGGCAAGATGGAATGAACACCAAAACACTTTCCTTCATATACCCTGTTTCTTTCGAGGCTAATTACCCTGCTGGATTACAGCATTCACCAACTCTGTGGCTACTTAAAATACATTATCTGGCTTAGTTTACACTTTTTAG
>CAZRLQ010000375.1:0-2320 GCA_964600725.1 uncultured Desulfobacterales bacterium | reverse complement strand
TCACCTCTCATTACCCTTATGCACACAGCAAAATTTATACCATTATCTATTGATAAGCATCATAGTTTTTTCGAAAACCCAAGTATTATTAAGCCACCTTCTGCCGCTGGTATCTGCTGCAAAAATCGAATTATTTCATACTCAAATGGATGATCTGAAGATGATCACTTGCATCTTCAATAATGTCACTTAATGTTGTAAGGCTCGAAATGAAACTGAACAAAATATTACCTTCCCAAAAGGATTTGATTGGGACTTTTTGAATTTCCTTGATCAGGCCGAACTTCATGTCATCAATTTTTTTTTCATATATTCTGATGGCCAGGGTTTTTTCCCTCAAATCCTCGCCGTTTATCATGGTCTTAAATGTTATCAAGAGCATTTCACACATTCTGAAGTTAAGGAACGCAACCCTTATGCATTCACCTTTTACCTGGTCTGGAAGTTTCATATCCAGGTATAAAAGGGCCATATCTTCAAGTGTGTCGAAAATAGTGTCCACAATTTCGACAAACTTGCATAAATCAGGCCGGATATACGGCAAAAAAGCGCCGTCATAAATATGAGAAATGATATGCCTTCTGATGTCATCTCCTTCACGTTCAAGAACCGTAATATTTCGCATCATCTTTCCATTGCTATTTTCCATCGCTGTTTTAAAGGATTCAAAGGCAGCGCATAAGAGCTCAATATGACTCTTGATATCATTTATGACATCTCTTTCTTTTTTCCCCATATTCAATAACTTTTCAAGAAACATGATTTCCTCTTGCACGCTTGATCAAGGATGCAGTCATTACATCCAATAATGAAATAACACCGATCAGCTTTTCCCCCTCACGGACAAACAATTTTGAAATATTTGATTCTTTCATCAAAGCCGATACATCCTCGATATTCATGTTAAGGTCAATGCATTTAATCGGTTTTGAGACAATTTCAAGTACCTTTATTACATTGGGATCGATTCCTTTGGCCAAAACCTTGAACACGATATCTCTTGCGGTTATCATACCGTAACACAAGGCCTTTCCCGGCAATTTGACCACCAGAGAACGGATTCTTTTGTCGACCATCTTTTCTATTGCGTCATATACTGAACCGTTTGCATCTACAAATTCTATCCTTGTGGTCATAAATTCATTTAATAACATTGGCATACTCCCTGGCTCGACGATTTACAATTTTTTTGTCCTTGTTTCCAGATATACACTAACTACAGATTTCGAGCTTTTTGGCAAGAAAATAATTCAGGTCAAAGGATTTTCTTGACAATAAAAGACGATGGTATATTAAAAATAATCATTATGTCCTAAGGGGTATAACGGAAAATGGAAATGATGCAATCAATGGCCTTTTGCTTATATTGCAAATCGCTAAAATTCCCCTACTGATGGTTCTACTTTGACCGCAGCATTTTAATGTTGCGGATAATTGCAAGAACAGCCGCGGTTCCGCGCTCAAAAGCAAGGTTGAAATTCCAGGCGGCCACATTTCGTCTGCCGACCATATTGCTTGCCGAACGGATTTCCAGAAACAATATTCCGTAATGAATTGAAAGGAAGGCCGCCCCGCAGCCTTCCATCTGTTCCATGCAGGGCTTGAAATGCCTGTAAAGATCCCTCGCCCGTTTTTCTGTAGAGGTAATGGTTGAAACCGTTATAAACGGCCCTTTTTTTATTCTTGTATTGTTGTTTTCAAGAGTATCTTCAAGAATATCAAGCGCTGAATCGACCAATTTCCGGTTAAGAGGATACCTGTTTTTCAGGTCAAGATCCCGGTGCTCTATTAAGGAGAAGGGGAGTTCCCCAAGGGGATAATTTCCGGTTTCAAGCTCAATCCCTAATTGAACATCGATTTCTTCTGTTGCAATACCAATGTCACCAACTTCAAGACCTGATTCTTTAAATGCCCCTGCACATCCGGTCTGTATAATAATCGACGGCCGCAGATTTTCAACGGCAGCGGTTAAGGATTGAACAGTATTTATAATACCGGGGCCGGTGATTAAAATTCTGACAGATTCGCCTTCCAGACGGCCGCAGATAATCTTTCGTCCTCCTGCGCTTAAAGCAGCAGGACTTTCAAGTCGATCAAGTATGCTTGATAATTCATTGTAAACTGCTGATACTATCAAAATATGGTGATACATGTGCGGGTTCTTCATATGGATGAAAAAAATGTGAATTATGAATGATGAATAGAAGAATTTCGATCTGTGCGGCTGACTATTAGCTGTTAGCCATTAGCTTTTGTATTTATATTATTCTACCTAAAACCTGCATAAACTATTTTCAAAAAGAAAATTATGCTTTTAATA
>CAZRLQ010000374.1:0-2323 GCA_964600725.1 uncultured Desulfobacterales bacterium | reverse complement strand
TCATTGGCAGAAAGAATTCTCCAAATGGCTGCCTTTGCCGCTTTTGACAGGCAGGACTGTCCGGCTGCCGGTGCGTGCGGCCCGGTATATTTTGCCGGTTCGTTCAGTGTCCAGAGTTCAGCAGCCAGGCCATGGTCTTCAGGCCCGGTACAGGCTGAATTAACGGCCCATGCTTTTGCAGCCTCATTGATTTCAGGTTCAAACGGTCTATGGTAAAAATCCTTCAGCCCTGCATCAATACCGGCTGCCAATGCTTTGCCGGTACACTTGTAAATGGCCGGCCTGCTTGCATTGACAAGTTTTTGAATTTGTGTGACGGGCATTTCATCAGCATAATGCAGCAAATATGAGAATTGTTAATCTGGATTAACGAAATTTTATTTATGAATTTTGATCTGCTGAACGGCTATTAAAGAAATCAGGCTTAACGCTGCTCCGCTCACAAAGGTGATCCTGTAGTCTATCATCCAGAGCATCCCGCCTATTGCAGGAAGAATAACCGCTGCAATATGATTTATTGTAAATCCTACTGCCATGCTTGGCGCAATATCCCTTGGGTCTCCTACTTTCTGAAAGTAGGTGCGTATTGCGATGGCAAAATTGAAAAAGATATGATCAAAAACATAAAGAACCGCCACTAACATTTTGGATTGAACGACAGCATAGGCAAGAAAAATAAATATCAGGCTGAAATATTCCAGGGAGAGAACCTTTCTTTCACCAAAGCGTATGATACCTTTTCCGATAAGAGGGCTCAGGAAATAGTTTACAAGGTTATTGATCACAAAAAGAATGGTGACTTCCTGAACTGAATAACCGAATTTTTTTACCATCAGAAAAATGGCAAAAGCTATGAAAATCTGGCGCCTGGCGCCTGCCATAAATGTAAGAAAGTAAAACAGCCAGTATTTTTTGCGAAAAATCATTTTTTTACGTTGGGGAACAATATTTTTATCAGTTGGATCTTGAAAAAAAGCCCATATTCCAGAGGCGGTTATAAGACCGCCGATGAACAAAAATATTTGAGTATAATTTAATATGGGCGAAATAATATAGATTAAAATTCCCACTCCGATATTTGCTGCTGCAGCCAGACTGCGCAACTTGCCAAATACCCATGGAGATGCTTTTTTTTCAAAGTATTGAAGTGTTAAGGACTGGTTTGTTGTTTCATAATAGTGAAATCCGAAGCTCATGGTCAAGGTGGTAAAAACAAGTCCTAAATGGGAAGGAAACAGTCCGGTTGCACCGACGCCGGCCCCTAAAAAGATAACTGATAATGCCGAAAGACGATGTTCTTTGATAATCATCATAACAAAGACAGCTAAAAGGGCCAGAAATCCTGGAACTTCTCTGATTGATTGAATTATCCCTATATGTTTTCCCTCCAGCCCGGCGACTTCAACTGCAAAATTGTTGAAAATTGTCCGCCAGGCTTGCAGACCTACGGAGGCACTGATGGTGAGAACCATTAGATACCGGTACATGAGATTCTTTTTTATATTTTTCATTTGCACACCTTGCACAGGCTATACTTTATTAAGTAAAGAACATCAAGCATTGCAAGAAAGGATAAAATCTATACATGATTAGTCAGATCAATATTGATAACGACAGCCGCGACTTTTTGACAGCATTGTACGAAAAAACTTCGGGTGATGAGTCGATTCAGGTTTCCATGTACGATATAGGCGATCTAATCGGCCTGGATAAAGATGCTTCTGTTCAAATGGCGGAATTTCTAATTGGAGAAAAACTTGTGGAAATCCGCACCCTTTCTGGCGGTATTGCAATTACTGCTGAAGGAAGTAAAAGGGCGGTAGAATTAGGCGCCGCTCTTCCTTTTCAGGCTAAAGCCGGTCCCAAGCTGAATAATGACCCTATAATAAGTGATACCGGCCGCCAGTCGGTTGAACAGGTGGAAAACAATCTAAAAGGCGGTATCGGCAGCCTGGGACTCGACTTTGATGCCGCAGCAGATTTGATAGCGGAGTTTAAAACCATCGATGCCCAGTTGACTTCTTCAAAACCTAAAACATCTGTTATTAGAGAATGCTTTCTCTCGATTAAAGAAATATTGGAGAAAGCCAAAGCACTTGATTATGTATCAGAAATTAAAGATTTGCTTGACATGTCAAGCAAATAAGGAGGTAATTCCTCAAAAAAAGATCATAACGGATTATTGTGGGTGGAGATTCTGCTTATTTAGCTATTAATTTGGGTTCATCGCGGATTAGCGTGATGCGTATATGAAAAGGGCTTAACGTTATTTTTGGCTTGACCCGGGCACGCAGTGAAGCTTTAGCGCTATCCAGGTTTCCCG
>CAZRLQ010000373.1:0-2344 GCA_964600725.1 uncultured Desulfobacterales bacterium | reverse complement strand
AATACCAGCAATGACAACTGAGGTTCCCTTTAAAAAGTTATAAATATTATTGCAAGCTTATGCGGACAGAGTTTATAATGGATAAAGGAGCTTGCCTTGTTTTGCAGACTCGTACCGTTCATGCGTGATTGACTCGATTTCTGTTTTAATACCGTGCATCCCTTGCCTCCATCTGCTGGTGAGATTACTGCGGACAAAACAGATGAAGAATACACTTACTTAATAAGAATCATACATATTGTAGGAAAGCAGCGCTCCATGAAGTGCCGGTATCGCCTTGAAATGAAGTTTGTCCCGGTTGCATGGGGTTGTAACGAACACTGAAGACAATACACGATCATCCGTTATGGCGGGGTTAAACCGGGATTGAAAGACCTGACCATAATATGCCGGTACGCCGACGATTAGGCGTATGTTTTTTAATACAGGAAAGCCGCTTGGTACACGGAATTTGCATGAATTTCTCCTGATGTTGAATCAAAAGAAAACAGTGTACCAAAGTATTTTTGCACATTACTCTATCCTTGTTCAGTTCTATTTTTCGAAAACTCAAGGACTTAGAATACTAATCTATATTTATCAGCCCCTTATGTTTTTTCGCAACATTTTCACAGACATTCTGCCTGGCTTGTGTTTTGCATGGTAATACTGCTATTCATGGGAACCAGTGAGGGATGATCGGCTTTACTTCCTTGCCAATAATTATATAATCATATAAAATAAAAAATTTTTGTAAAGTCAAGGTAAGCGAAGATTTTAACCGTTTTGAATACGCCTGCGATTTTGGAGATTAAAATCTGAGTCTGACCTGTTTGTGCCTGCCTGTACGTTGTACGCATACAGGTGCGTTTTCCTGTCACGGTTGCTGCGCAGACAGGGACACGCACAGGCAGGCGCAGAGATTGCGGAAAATAGCTTTTCTTGATCAACAACCTCCTGGTAATGTCTCAATAAGTTCGGGTACCTATGTGATTCTCCCTTTGAAAAAGGGGGATTGAGAAGGATTTTCCCATCATTGTCCTGACTTTTTTGAATGTTACATTTTTAGCCGGAAATTACTGAAATTCAACATACTTAAAATGCCTTTTTTCAAATTTAATTTAGCAACAAAAATAATTTTAGGATACCTTCCAATTATTTTGGTAATGATCCTTATTGTTGGATTTAGTGCTTTAAAGCTTAAAGAGGCAAATAGAATCAGTAGAAAGTTTGTTGAACACGATATAGCTTTAATAGAAATAGCTGATGATATGGTCAACGCCCTCTTGTCTCAGGAATTATACGGCCGTCGTTACATTATTTTGAAAAGCCCTGAAATGCTGGAGCTGTTCTGGCAGCGGAGCAGAGATTTTGATGCATTTATTTCACGGATTCGCAAAATTCAGGGTGCAAAAAAGATTTTTGCTCCAAGGCTGGCTAAACAACATAACGAGTTTAATGATCTATATGTAAAATGGCTAAAACATTTAGAGGATAATTCAAATTCGTATACAAAAGAGTACGACAAAAAAATTAAAAAGAGTCTGGAAGATCTGACGGATATGATTCAATTGATGATATGGGATTTAAAACAAAATCAAAAAGAGCAGATTTTAAAAAGTGGTGGAATCGGCTTGAAGACTTTCCAAATTATGGCATTATTATCGACTTTCGGTATTCTTTTGGGTATTGTGACAGCATATCTGATTACCCGAAACATTTCACGTTCAATCCATCAATTGAAACTCGCTACAAATGAGATAGCAGAAGGCAGGTTTGATTCTGTTTTAAGATTAAATACCAGCGATGAACTGGGAGAACTGGCTAATTCTTTTTATGAAATGTCCCTCCGTTTGAAAAGGCTTGAAGAGATGTACCTTGATGCAAGTCCATTGACAAGACTCCCGGGCGGTATCGCAATTGAGAACGTACTCAAAAAAAGATTAAGTGCAAGTATACCGGTTGCATTTTGCTTGATTGATATAGACAATTTTAAGTCGTTTAACGATCGTTACGGATATGTAATGGGCAATGAAGTTATTATAACAACTGCGGAGATTATTAAAACAGCCGTTGCACAGCATGGAACTAATAAAGACTTTGTCGGACATATTGGTGGCGACGATTTTGCAGTTATTACAACACCGGAAAAATACGCAGGGGTTTGTAATTCAATCGTCAAAGAATTTGATAAGAAGATTGCTGAATTTTATGATCCCGATGATTGCAAAAGGGGCTTTATAGTCGGAAAGACGCGTCAGGGCCAAAATATGAACTTTCCGATTATGACGGTATCTATCGCCGTTGTTACAAGCAATGAGCGAAGTCAGATGAATCATATTGAATTTGGTGAAATTGCCGCAGA
>CAZRLQ010000372.1:0-2374 GCA_964600725.1 uncultured Desulfobacterales bacterium | reverse complement strand
GGCTGCCCCTGCAGGCATCAGAAATTTTTTGTATTTTTTGGGCATTTTATAGTTAAAGAAGTTATTCTGTCTCCATTCCTGATCTCAAAATTCATCACTCAAAACTTGATACTAAAAGATTGGGTTAAGCAGTTATAATGCCAAATACTAAAACTATTTTTTGAAAACTCAAGTATTTATTTTATGTGAGGTATAAATGGAAAAGAAATGGGTATATCTTTTTAGTGAGGTAAAAGAAGCTGAAGAATATGTTGGTGGAAATTGGGACGATGTGCGGGGATTATTAGGCGGTAAAGGTGCAAATCTTGCAGAAATGGAGCGTATTGAGGTTCCGGTTCCGCCCGGCTTTACTATAACCTCTGAAGCCTGCAATGCATTTATTGAATTAGGCGGAATATTTCCTGAAGATATGTGGGAACAGTCATTAAAAGCTTTGGAATATATTGAATCTGCGACAGGAAAAAAATTCGGCGGCAGGAAAAATCCTCTACTGGTTTCATGCCGTTCAGGAGCCAAGTTTTCTATGCCCGGAATGATGGATACCGTTCTAAATATTGGATTAAATGACGAAACCTCAAAAGGGATTATAGAATTAACAGGGGACGAAAGGTTTGTATATGACTCCTACAGACGCCTTGTCCAGATGTTCGGCAGTGTGGTTATGGAGATGCCGGATGAGATATTCGAAGATATCATTACAGAAGCCAAGAAACAGGCCAAAGTGGAAACCGATTCTCAATTGGGCGCTGAAGAATGGAAGGCTGTTACAGAGAAATTCAAAGAGGTTTTCAAACGACATACAAGACTCGATTTTCCGGAAGATCCGTATGTGCAGTTGACGCTTGCCATTGAAGCTGTTTTCAAAAGCTGGGACGGCAAAAGAGCGATCGATTATAGAAATGCGGCAGGTATTCCTCATGACCTCGGAACAGCGGCAAACATTGTTGCCATGGTTTTTGGGAACATGGGTGATGACAGCGCCACAGGTGTTGCAATGACCCGAAACGGATCCACAGGGGAAAAACAGATTGAAGGTGACTATCTTACCAATGCTCAGGGCGAAGATGTTGTTGCCGGCATTCGCATGACAAAAGATATTTCACAAATGATAAAAGAGATGCCGGATGCTTATGCTGAATTTGAAAAAATAGCGCAAAAACTGGAAAAACATTATCGTGAGATGCAAGATGTTGAATTTACCATTGAAAAAGGCAAGCTTTGGATGCTGCAAACCCGTGACGGGAAGCGTACGGCAAGGGCGGCTGTTCGTATAGCTGTTGAAATGGCCGATGAGGGACTGATTACACGTAAAGAAGCTGTCTTACGCGTACAACCTGAACAGGTAGACTTTTTTCTGCATCCTCAGTTTACCGTTGAAGCCAAGAATGCTGCTCGCGATGCAGGTGAATTGTTGGCTTCGGGGCTGAATGTTTCACCTGGAGCGGCATCCGGAGTCGTTGCGCTGGATGCCGACCTGGCTGAGGAATGGGGGAAAAAAGGAAGATCTGTTATAATGGTTCGACCTGAAACAAAACCGGATGATGTGCATGGAATGTTAGCGTCAGAGGGTATACTGACCAGCAGAGGCGGCCGTACCAGCCATGCCGCCCTGGTTGCCCGCCAGTTCGGCAAACCGGCTGTTGTCGGTGTATCGGAACTGAAACTTGATATGAACAAACGGAGGATACAGGTAGATGATATCATTATAAATGAAGGAGACTGGCTTTCCATTGACGGAACAACCGGTACCGTATATCTTGGAAAACTCGAAACAATCATTCCCGACATCAAAGATCGATGGCTGATGACTCTCCTTTCATGGGCGGACAAGTTTCGCAGATTAGGAGTATGGGCAAATGCCGATTATCCCACAGATGCTCAGCGTGCATTAGAGTACGGGGCGGAGGGAATAGGTCTTTGCCGGACAGAGCATATGTTCTTGGAGGCTGAAAGGCTCCCGTTGGTACAGAAAATGATCATGGCGGATCTGCCTATTGAGAAGCGTGAGGCAATAGATGCCCTCCTCCCGTACCAGCGTGACGATTTTGAAAAGCTTTTCAGGGTAATGGATGGTCGTCCCGTCATTATCAGATTGATAGATCCTCCGCTGCACGAGTTCCTTCCGGATCATATAAAATTGATGCAAAGCCTTGCTGACATAAAAATCCGTGTACAACATGCCGAGAATCTTGAGAAAATAAATATTCTTTTAGAGAAGTACAAAGAGACGGAGCGGATATTAAGACGTGCCATGAGCTTACGTGAATTAAATCCTATGCTTGGATTGAGAGGCGTCCGTCTTGGCATTCATATCCCTGAACTGACGAGCATGCAGGTCAGGGCGATCTTTGAGGCTGCATGCATGGTAAAAAAA
>CAZRLQ010000371.1:0-2390 GCA_964600725.1 uncultured Desulfobacterales bacterium | reverse complement strand
TGAGGGGGATTTTACCATCGTTGCCCTATTTCACAAAGAACGTGTTTTAAGCAACAGTCGATTTTATTTATAAACAATATCAAATGCTTGTTCAGTTTGTAAATTTCTGTTACATGAATTTTTAGGCACCCTTCAAATTCGGTTTACACTTTTACCTGCCTGCTGCAGGCAGAGATGCTGCTTTTCGCCTGGTTCCCATGCTCTTTACGTGGGAACCCATATGGTATGCATTCCCACATAAAGAGCGTGGTAACGAGAAAGCTAAAACCGTAAAAAGTGTAAACTACTTTTGAGCATTTATGAAGGATGCCGATTTTTACATGAACTTTTACATGAAAATGATGAATAATTGAATTTCATTGGCCTATCGGTCTTTTGAAAGTTTGATGACTTTATTTGTAATAAAGAGAAAAAAACCTCTCAGGAATTTGTTATGCTTAACTTAGGTACAATCTTAAAGTTTATTGGACTTCCCTTTTTTGCGTATTTACTTGGCTCTATTCCCTTTGGGCTTGTTCTGACATCGGTATTTACTTCTAAAGACTTAAAAGCGGAAGGAAGTGGTAATATCGGTGCTACCAATGTCAGACGTGTTGCCGGTTCAACATTGGGATTTCTGACACTCGCAGGGGATATACTAAAGGGCGCTTTTCCTGTATGGTTTGCCGTCACAATGGCGTCAACAGACAATTTATGGGGTGAAGCATACATCTGTCTGGTTGCTCTTTTAGCTGTCATAGGACATCTTTATCCCGTCTATACTAAGTTCAAGGGCGGAGGAAAGGGAGTCGCAACGACGGCTGGATGCTTTTTAGCGCTTTCGCCTATGGTCGGCATCACATATGCTCTGGTTTTTATTCTGTTTATTTGCCTGTTCAACCGCTCTTCAGCAGGTTCTCTTGCTGCGGCCGCTGTTTTGCCCATAGCTGTATGGGAAGCGACCGGTTTGACAATTATGACGGGTTGTGCTTTTATAATAACAATTTTCATATATTTTCGCCACAAAGACAATATTGGAAGACTTTTATCAGGAACTGAAACGGTAATATGGAAGTAACGAGGTTTTGTGGTGAGTATTGAGTTATGAGCTATGAGCGGTGAGTTTTGAATCCACCGCTCATAACTCATAACTCAATATTCATAACCCATAACTCAAAACTAATAAATAAAATGATACAAAAAAAAATTTTGACAATCATGCAATGCGGCCGTAAGGTTACATCCGAAGAAATTGAAATTATCAAGGAAACCGTTAATCTGTTTAATCGGCTGAGTCGAAAGGAACTGGCTGAAACTATATGCGAACATCTTCAATGGTATACCGCTTCAGGCACCAATAAAGCCGAAGCTTGTTTGAAATTATTAGAAAAGCTTGAAGATAAAGGGCTTATAGAACTTCCTCAAAAAAAGACTTTAAAACCGAGAAAAGCGTCAAGCGCTGTTTCGTTTACAGAAAGAACTGACCCAAGGCCTGAAATATACGGAACTTTAAAGGATATTGGGAAAGTAAAGCTGGAGATCGTAGACGATAAAGAATCAAAGAGTTTGTGGATTGAATATATGAGTCGTTACCACTACCTGGGATATTATAAGCCTTTTGGATTTTACATGTATTATTTTATCAAAAGCGATAATAATATTTTGGGTTGTATTTTATTTTCCGGCCCTTCTAAATCCATGGGGATAAGGGATAAATGGATAGGCTGGACAAATGACCAGCGTTCCAGAAATCAAGCATGGATTGCTAATAATTCGCGTTTTTTGATTTTTCCCTGGGTACATGTTCGTTATATGGCCAGTCATGTTTTAGGTCTTATAATTAAAAATATAGAACGGGATTGGGAAGATAAGTGGGGATATCGCCCTGCTTTGCTTGAAACTTTTGTTGACCCAAAACTTTACAAGGGGACCTGCTACAAGGCTTCCAACTGGATATGCTTAGGTATGACAACCGGAGAGGGTCTGGTTCGCAAGGGAAAAACTTACACAACTTCTCCCAAGGTACTTTTTGTTTACCCTCTTGCAAAAAATTTTCGTGAAATTCTTTGCAAGGAAAAACTGGTTGGAAGGGTATTTTGAGTAAACCCTAACGTTGCAAAGGTCGAAGGTGCTGCAGACCCGGGTCGTCAAGGGTGAAGCCCCAGTAGTCTACTGCAAATCCTTGGCAACAAAGGAGATACAGTGCCCTCGGCTTTCCCGAAGGGTAAACAACACGGCGATTTCGGGGGCATTACTCAAATTCACAAATAGTTAAATTCTTTAATGCTTCTAAAAACGCGCAGAAATTTTGAAGTATAAAGGTTTTTATTAATGCTGAGCCGTGTTGTTTATGCAGCGTTAGGGTAAACAGGTTTTGATTGTTAATCTGCAATCAGTTCCATTTGATTTTT
>CAZRLQ010000370.1:0-2403 GCA_964600725.1 uncultured Desulfobacterales bacterium | reverse complement strand
GCGCTTGCAGAATTTAGATATTATATTATATCAGCCATATATTTCAACCACCAACCTGGAATCCATTATGAGCCTTGAATATTTATAAAGGATGCCATAATATCCTAAATTTACATAAAATTCAAAAAACAGCCAAAGCCGGGCAACACCATAAAAAAATCGGGTAATTTTAAAAAGCAGTTTATTATTCGGGTTTTTTTATGATTTGGTTAAATAAGTACTATTTCTGTTTTTTATTTGATTCGTAACGTTTAAGGCTATCTTTAAGGCATTTCGCCCCATGCGGCCGGTTACTTCCGGGGCCTCCCGCTTTGTTACTGCATTTACAAAGGAAATTATTTCATCATTCAATGCATCTGCTTTAGTGAAACAGAACTGTTTAATATCCATATTCGGTATCAAAGCGTCTGTTTTTTTGCTATCTTTTTTAATAACAGTTATTTCATAATTTGCAAAATCTACAGATAAATAAGCATCCCTTTGAAAGAGCCTGATTTTTCTTTTATTTTTGGTTGAAATTCTGCTTGCAGTAATATTCGCAATGCAGCCGTTTTCAAATTCAAGGCGAACATTTGCAATATCCACCTCTCCAGTAACCACAGGAACACCTGCTGAATGAATCAGCTTGATCTCTGAGTTTACAAAATTCAATATAATATCGATATCATGGATCATAAGGTCAAGCACAACGCTGACATCAGTGGAGCGATCCTTATAAGTAGCCAGCCTGTGGGATTCAATAAACATAGGATCTCTGACGAAATCGTTCAAAGCGACAACCGCGGGATTAAATCGCTCAAGATGTCCAACCTGAATCAGCAGACCGTTTAGTTCCGCAAGCTGAATCAGCTCATCGGCTTGATCAAGGGTTGATGCCATCGGTTTTTCAATGAGAATATCAGTATCATGTTCAAGGAAATCCTTGCTCACAGCATAATGGGCATGGGTAGGCACAACAATGCTGACTGCATCCACCTTTCCTAAAATGTCCCTATGGTCGGAATATGCCTGCGTTTCATATTCTTTTGCAATGTTATCCGCCCTGGCTTTATTGACATCGACAACGCCGACTATCTCTACATTGTCCATTTTTGAATACTTTTCAGCATGGAATTTTCCAAGATACCCAGTACCTATAACACCTACACGAATTTTTTCCATTTCAATCTTTTCCTCTAACCTTGGCTTCTCAGGAGTAAAAAGCGTTGCAAAAGCAAGGTATTTCAGATAGGATGCTGTCCTAAACAGAAGTATTTTATTTCAAATGCAAAATAACGCCGCTTATTATCTGTCACTTTTGACCAGTAAGACAACCAGGATAAATGGTCGAATATAGATGTCCATACAAATAATTTCACTGCATTATCGGTCATCGGAGTATTACAATACGCCTTCCTCCCTCTGGTCCTGTGAAATTAATTATCTGAAAATCTATAGCAGTCTCGCACCGCAAAAAGATGCAACAATTGAAATGCCGCATTTATCTGCAATCTCTATCATTTCATTTTGGTCAAAGGCAACGACCTTGCCGCTTTCAATGGCAAGTACCCTTGCACCTGATTCATTCATTGTCCTGATTGTATGCAGACCAACGGCAGGGATATCAAACCTTAAATCCTGATTTGGTTTACAGATTTTAATAACTACGGCATTTCCTTTGCCTAATTTCCCCCCTCTTTTTATCGTGGCATCTGTCCCATCAATGGCTTCAACTGCCAGAACCGATCCGCCTCCAACAACGATACATTGTCCGATATCGAGTCTCCCGATTTCACGGGCAAGTTTCAAGCCAAACTCGATATCATTTTTTTCTGACCTGTTAGGTTTTCTTTTTGTCCAGCAACCCTCTTTGGCTAAAAGAGATGGCAATAAAAAAGTAGAAGATCTTATCGTGATACCTTCTTTTTCAAGGAATCCGGCAAAGGCCCTTAAGATTCCATCGTCATGAGTATGTCTCATCCCGGCAATTAGCGAGATTGCTTTTATATCCGGCCTGACATCTAAAAACATCTTTGTTTTTTTTATGCCGCCTAACATAACAGCATCGTTTATATTATTTTTTTTGAAAAATTTTATAAGCCTTTTGATCTGTCCAAGATGAAACCATTCAATTGCATCAACCCAATTATTCAAAGCAGAATCAGCTTCATTCAGGTAGGCTGCTGCAAAGACTTCATATCCTTTTGATTTTGCAGCCTTTGAAAAAATTATGGGGAACTGACCGCTCCCCGCTATAACACCTATCCTCATGATTTTATTATCCATTAGATGTTGCTTTTCGTCTGGTTCCCATGCTCCGGCGTGGGAACGAGAAACCGAGAACCGTTAAAATTGTACCTAAATTCTGCAAAACCGGCGCTCCCGGAGGGTAAACTATTTTCAGAAACCGCAGCCTTTATGGCC
>CAZRLQ010000369.1:0-2406 GCA_964600725.1 uncultured Desulfobacterales bacterium | reverse complement strand
GAGTTTTCGAAAAATAGTTTTAGTGTTTGGCATTATAATTGCTTAACCCAATCTTTAGTTTTGAGTGATGAGTTTTGAGATCAGGAATGGGGATGAAATAACTTCTCCAACTATAAAATGCCCAAAAAATTTCTGATGCTTGCGGGGGCAGCCGCAGGGGGCCGCCCCTATTATTTTGCGCTAATACGCATCACGGCTCCGGGTGGTGCCTGTTTATGGGAGTTATTTCAGCCTCCTTAGGCATTTTTCTCAATACTCATTACTCACCACTCATTACCCTTATGCACACAGCAAAATTTATACCATTATCTACTGATAAGCATCATAATTTTTTCAAAAATTCAAGAATATATAAAAATCTATCTTCAGATTGCTGTGATGTCAATGATCTTGTTGATTTATTGCTTCAAAAAGATTAAGTAAATAATATAGCAGAAAAACGGAAATTATTATCGTCTCAACCTCTCCGAAGCTGAAGACTTCGGGGTTTTCTCACCGCAAGGGCTATAGACTTTCAAAAATGAATCGAATTTTACAAAAAGCATTTATTTCAGGTGCCGAGCGGGTATCTGCCTGGGCTGATCTTATTGACAGCATCAATGTATTCCCTGTTGCAGATGGAGATACCGGACGAAATCTTACAATAAGTCTTGCGCCCCTGCGTCAGCTCGATGAAGATAGAGAATATGCGATCAGGCAGCTTCTTGTTTCATCATGCGGAAACTCCGGTAATATTGCGGCTTCTTTTTTCTCAAAATTTTTAAAAGCAGATTCATCGGCTTCCCTCTTTCAAGCAGCCGTATCAGGAAGAGATTCCGCATGGCAATCGGTCAGCCATCCCAGGCAGGGAACTATGCTGACGGTTTTTGATGCTCTTGTAGAAATACTGGAAGATGTCGATATTAGATACAATAATGGATATGTTTCAGAAGTAATTGATTACCTGGGAAATGCTGTAAAATCAACTTCAAACATTCTACCCCAATTGAAAGATGCCGGCGTAGTAGACGCGGGGGCTTTGGGCATCTATATTTACCTGGAATCTTTTTTCAACACACTTGTCGGAAAAAAGAGCGGTTTCCGCCCTCTGTTTTCAACTTTCAGAGACAGACTCCAGCTCTCATCGTCATTTAGAAAAAGAGCGGAAACCGGTCATTGCGTTAATATGGTCATAAATCTTGACGATAATTTAAGAAAATCAATTAACAAACTTGCTGAATATGGCAAAAATGTCGTGGTAATCCCTGAAAATGATTATTTAAAGGTTCATATTCATACTGACAACAAAAAAAAGTTAAGAAAAAGAATTGAATCCCTTGGCGATTTAATACAATGGAAAGATGCTGATATTGCCGTCCATATGCAGGGTTTTCAAAGCCGGAATCCGCGTCAACCGCTTCATCTGATGACCGACGCAGCCGGTTCTTTAACCCGGGAAGAAGCACAAAAACTCGGAATTACACTCCTTGACAGCTATATTATGGTTGGAAAAAGATCATTGCCGGAAACTTTTTTGACTCCGGAAAGACTGTATGCGTCCATGAGAAATGGAGTGAAGGTCACCACCTCCCAGGCTTCAGTATTTGAAAGAAACCAGTCTTATCAAAGTGTTTTGGATCGATATCAGAATATATTATATCTTTGTGCCGGATCCTTCTTTACAGGAAATTATGGCGTGGCTGCGGAATGGAAGCAGAAAAACGATCCTTCTGACCGATTTAAAATTATTGATACCGGTGCGGCTTCAGGTCGTCTGGGAACCATTGTCATTGCAACGGCAATGTATTTGGCCAAAACAGATAATTTCGATTCTGTATGCAAATTTGCACTAAGAGCTGTTCATAAATGCAAAGAATATATCTTTCTTGACAAGCTTAAATATCTGGCTGCCGGAGGAAGACTGGCCAAAAGCAATGCATTTTTCGGTGACATCTTTAATGTGAAACCGGTACTTAGTCAAACAGTTGAAGGCATTCAAAAGATCGGAACCGCAAAAAACAGAGATGGACAACTGGAATTTGCCCTTGAAAAGCTCGAAAAAGAGTTAGAGAAAAAATCATCACCTTTTATTATGCTGGAATATTCCGACAATAAATCATGGATAAACGATACAGTTAAAAAGAAAATAACAAAACTTTTCCCTTTGTCCGAGATTTCGGTTAAGCCTTTTTCTCTGACCTCCGGAGTTCATATGGGACCTGGAACATGGGCGGTAGCATTTCTGCCTGAATCCGTATAGTTTTACCTAAATCCTGCAAGCGCCGGGTTTTCCGAAGACCTGCCTGCCGCAGGCAGGTGCAGGGCGGCAGGAGCGCAGACGTACTGCGATACTTCAAGTCCCTGCCGGCACCGCAGATTCGGTGAAACCGGCGCTTCCGGAGGGTAAACTATTTTCAAAAACCGCAG
>CAZRLQ010000368.1:0-2407 GCA_964600725.1 uncultured Desulfobacterales bacterium | reverse complement strand
TGCGAGTTTAATAACAAACAAATGTTGTTAAAACAATATATTATATCTATTTTAAACAAGGCGGCACCATATAATGGGCGAAGATAGAACCAACCCCGGATATTGCATATCAGCTTACCCTTATGACCTCCTCCAAAGTGGTCAGGCCTTTTTTTACCTTTTCCAGACCGTCTTCTCTCAGAGTTTGGAATCCTTCGGCTATTGCCTCTTCCCTGAGTATCTCCAAGGACTCTTTTTTGACGATCAGGTTGCTGATCTTAGCGGACATGAGAAGTATCTCGAATATTCCTGTTCTGCCTTTGTATCCCGTATTCCTGCATTCCTGACAGCCCTTGCCCATGTAAAATTTATTTCCATTTTCAGCTTTAAGATCAAAAAGGCTTAATTCAACAGGTGAGGGGACATAGCTGTCTTTGCAGGAGGGACAGATCTTCCGCACGAGCCGTTCGGAGATCACCGCCTTTATAATATCTAAAAGGTATGGTTCCACCCCTAAGTCGAGCAGTCGTGCAAAGCATGCAACCGAATCATTGGCATGAATAGTGGAAAAGACCAAATGGCCTGTCATGGCCGCCTGGAATGCGATTTTGGCTGTTTCCAGATCCCTGATTTCACCCACGAGGATCACGTCGGGATCCTGCCTGAGAAAATGACGGATTGCTCTCGCAAAGGTAAGCCCCGCCTTTTCATTTACCTGGGTCTGCTTTATCTGGTCAAGTCTGTATTCAATGGGGTCCTCGATTGTCAGAATATTTTTTGCTTCAGCATCGATCATCTTTAACATAGAATAAAGGGTGGTGGTTTTTCCATGTCCGGTAGGACCGGAGACCAGAACAATACCATGAGACAGCCGGGTCAGCCGATTTACGACAGTAATGTTTTGACCTGTGAGTCCCAGATGCTCTAAACCCAAAATAACATTTGATTTGTATAAAAGGCGTAAAACCACATTTTCCCCATAATCGCATGGAGCTACGGATGTCCGTATATCAATGATCTGACCGCCAACATTTTTAAACATGTTGCCGTCCTGGGGGACCCGTTTTTCTGCGATGTTCAGCCTGGATTCGATTTTTATCATATTTACCAGACTGTCATGCCATTGTCTGGCAATGGATTCCTGATGATAGAGGATACCGTCCAGTCTGAAGTTGATTTGAGTGATCTTTTTTTCAGGAGAGAAATGGATATCGGTCGCGTTCATAAGAACGGCCTTTTCTATTATAAGATCTAAAAGCTCAGTAATTTCAGTTCCGCCTGTATCTGCTGAAGATACGTAATTCCTTGAGAGGTTTCCAAGTATATTGCTGATCTTTTCATCCAGTTCGTTCTCTGTGCCGTAATATAATGAGACGGCTTTTGTGATGGAATCAAGGTCGCTGACCCAGATTTCAATCCTAACATCTTTTCCTGTTTTACGCTTTAGAATGTCGATCGCATCAATATCGAACGGATCTTCAAAAGCCACTCTGATGACCCTGCCCGTCCCTTTAGCTTGCAGTTCGAAAGGGAACAGTTTGAACATGTAAACCATATCCCTGTCAATCATGTTCACTGCCTTCTGTAAAGAGTCCGGATCTTTTGGGTTTTTCAGATAAGGCTCCAGGTCTATATATTCAAGTTCGTTGGCTTCAGCTATGGCCTTGCTTACATTTTTGGCCGACACACCATAACTTCTAACTATTTTCCCTAAAAGTTCTTTGGTTTCAGCCTGCTCCCTCAGCGCCCGTTCCAACTGTTTCCGGTCTATATATCCTTTTCTTATAAGTGCCTGCCCTAATAGTTCCATCGCATTGATCCATTTCGTATGACTCGATGATCAAGTTTTTTTATAAGCCGCTGAATTTATTAGGATACAAAAAAGCTTTTTCAAATACATCAGACTAATAAAATCAATAGGTTATATAATGATGATTTTTGAATAGCTCAAAAAACCTGAACATCAAATAAAAGGTATTTGAAAAAAATTTTGAATAAAATTCAAGAATAAACTTGATGCACTCGTAAAAAGTCCCAACATTTTATTTTGAAAGCAGTATATAGCTATTCGATCTGTTCACTAATCAATATGTTGCGGCAAAAAATTGATTTTCGACTTTTTACGAAACTATCAAACTTGAATAAAGTTCAAGCAATAATCGAGCCAAATGCACAAACTTTGATTTATGCTGATATTTAAAATATCTTGTTCAGCAGTCCAAACAGGAAAAGAGTTTATTTTATGAAAAATAGTATATAAAATTATGTAATATTTTATCCAAAGTTTTATCCTCGTTCCTTATTGAATTCCGGTTCTTCGCGGATTGAGGTGAAAACCTTTCTCTAATCAGGGAATGAGCTTGAGTTAAGGTGATCGAACAAATCAGCATCGAACGTAGAAATGGCCGTCATTCCCGCGAAAGCCTAA